>CAIVAH010000166.1 GCA_903903765.1 uncultured Methylococcaceae bacterium | reverse complement strand
CCACAGAGTTATCCACAGGTTCTGGGGATAAATTTATTTTATAAAGTTTGACAACAATTAAAAAGTTAAGCAATTGAATTCATTGGCTAATAAACTTGAAAACAAGGCATTAGCAAAAAAGATTAGCATTCAAATAAATGTGGTACATTACACACTGACAAAGGAGGAAATTTAATAACTTCACATTAATTGCTTAAATTACTTTCTTGTCTAAATACCCGTTTTTGGTATAGTAAATGCATCTATAAAAATAAACAGTTTTAATAAATATTCTCAAAACAAAAAAGGCAACTAATATGAACACTAAATTTATTTCAATCGCTTATGCATCATTGTTAAGCTTGGCTATTTTACCTCTATCCACTGCAAACGCACACGAACAAAACCAACAGTACAAAAAAAAACCAGGTCCCGTCTGTTCATTAAATACACTTAAGGGTACTTATTTATTTTCTGGTACAGGTAAAGATGCAAATGTCGATTTCTCATTTGCCGGCTCTGAACAGTTCGACGGTAAGGGGAATATAGTCACTAAACAATCGGTCAATGGTAATTCTCAAATTGTTCGTATTACAGGAACCTATACTCTTAACAGTGATTGCACCGGATCAAGCAGTTATAGCGACACTACTCATTACAACTTATTTGTAAGTCCTGATGGAAGTGTTTTTCATTACATACAAACAGATCTTGGATCCGTTTTATCAGGCCAAGAATTGCGCGTTGCACCTTAGTTAACGAAAAATCACATTTAGTCAAATAAACAGATTTAAACCTGAGCTACAGAAGACAATAACAGCACTTTTGTTAGCTCAGGATTCTAAATGCTGTTTTTCAGTACATACTGCCATATTTTCACATCTTTAATGGGATGCCGTAAACTGATTGTATATTTATCCAAATTGGTATAAAAGCAATCAATTTCGAGCGGTAAAACTATCTCTAGTTCAAGATTTAACTAATTTTAAAAAAGCAAGTTAATCGAAATCCTTTCACCCTCTTCCACTATAAAGACTTGACCTTTAATTTCTAAATTGTACTTTTTTGAGATACTTTTATTTATAATTGTGTTCTTATTATTTATGTATCTGTATTGAATATTTTTTTATATGAACTCAAACTCTATTTCACTTCGTAAAATTATTTTAATTGGTTTAATTGGCAATGTAATGGAATGGTATGATTTTGCCGTTTATGGATACTTTGCAACCGTTATTGGAAAATTATTTTTCCCTGCTCAAGACTCAACTGTGTCTTTAATCGCATCGTTTGGCGCATTTGCCGCAGGATTTTTAGTCAGGCCTTTGGGCGGATTAGTTTTTGGTCGTATTGGTGACTTAATGGGACGCCAAAAAGCAATGACTATTTCTGTTATGGCGATGGCTGTGCCGACGGTACTAATGGGGGTATTACCAACCTATGAAAGCATAGGTATTTTTGCTCCAATTTTATTGATATCTTTACGTATCATTCAGGGCATGTCGGTTGGTGGCGAATTCACGAGTTCTTTGATTTTTTTAGTTGAACATGCACCTAAAAATCGAAGAGCATTTACTGCAGTTTGGGGTAATTGGGGTGGAACACTGGGTATTCTTTTAGGGTCAGGAGTTGGTTTAATTGTTTCAGAATCTCTAGATGATACTGAACTTTTTAACTGGGGTTGGCGCTTGCCTTTTGTGTTTGGTGGATTAGTTGCATTAACGGGTTGGATGATACGAAGTGGTGTGCATGTTGAAGCACCTTCGAATACTACAAAATCTCCTGTGAAAGAGGTTTTTAAAAATCATAAATGGGATGTTCTTCGTATTGCTTTACTTAATATCGGTGGGGGCGTTGGCTTTTATACTGCATTTGTTTATGCCGTCAGTTATATTAAAAATATTGATAAACTCTCAGAAAGTGTCGCCTTAGAAGTTAATTCTTTAGCTATGTTTGTTTTATTATTGGTTTTACCTTTTGCTGCATTATTATCTGATATTTTTGGTCGTAAAAAAATATTACTCATCGCTTCTGCAACGTTAGTTCTTTGTGCAATTCCCGCTTTTCATTTATTGCATTCTAGTCAAGAAGAAACAATTATGATTGGCGAAGTATTATTCGCTCTTATTGTGGGTATGGTTTCAGGTGGCATGGCGGCTTTAAATGTAGAAATGATTCATCCTAGCGTTAGATGCACTGGTTTAGCTTTTTCTTATAATGCATCTATGGGACTCTTTGGTGGAACGACCCCCTTGATAGCTACTTGGTTAATCAGTCAAAGTGGAGACCCCATCGCACCTGCTTATTGGTTAGTTGTAGCTAACATGATTAGCTTATTAACTTTAGTATTTTCAGTACGTGCGATTAAATATCAAGGTATTTAATAAGACATTCAAGTTTTTACTAATGCAGAATGAAAATGTTATTGCTTATAAAAATTTGACTGATACATTTGAGTATGACGAAGTGATTATTGTGATTTAAAAAAAATTAAACATCCTTATTACTTAAACTGAATAATTATTAGTCATAATTTTTAATAAAATTTAGGAGAAAATAATGAGCGATATCAATAAAAAATATTTAATAAAATCTATCACAATATTAGGTTTTCTAGCAACTGCCTATTGTAACCCAGTAACAGCAAATCAACGCGAATCAGGATGTGGCCAACACATTCAAGATAAAGTTGCATGGGATAATAAAGGGCACACCCAATGGGAACAAGTTAACATTATTAAACTATGCCAAGGTACAACAAACCCTAAAGAACCTGGCGAATGTTTCAATAAAGTCATGAATGGTCACATAAAATGGGGTGAAGGAGATGTATGGAAATGGGAAAATGCAATAAACTTATGTGCTGGGACAAGCGACTCTGAAAAGACAATTGATTGTTTCCAAAAACAAATTCATGCAAGCACACCCTGGGAAGATGCAATTAAGCAATGCCAATTTAAAGCGCCTTCTACTGCCAATACAAACTAACAATAAAATTATTAAGTTAATTTAATAAAGTTATTACTCTAAATGAGTAATAACTTTTAAATTTTAGCATAGGAATGACTCGAGGTAATTTATGATGGCAACTGAAACAAGTTAACATTAAAATGAATTGTTACATAAAAATTAATTTTCAATAAACTTAGTAATGGTATTTATATGAAATTAGATTATCAGTATTCAGACGAGCAACTTATAAAAATAAAAGACCAAGGTTTAATTTATGCCTGTGTTTGTCCTAGTCAAGTCAGTGAGCAAATTTTAAATCTTCGATTGCTTTTAAGCTATCAGGCTAAATGTCAAAAAGAAGTCGATGAAAGAACAATTGATACACACAATCTTATTGTAGGTGCCGCCATGCAGGCACATGAGATTATGGAAAAATGCTTGCATGATATTCTAATTAGTGAAGGTTGGGATTTGCAAACACTTCAAATGCCGGAATATCTACGCGATCTAATTGTTGAAAAATTATTGGGTTGATCATTTCTATTGATGCAAGTTTCCAAATGGTGAAACTCCAATATATTTAGCCCGATCACTGTTTAGCGACCGGGCCATTTATTGAGTTTTTATATGTAATTGTAAGACTGTTGCATGGAGGATTTCTGAAATTGGAAATAATTCAAAATCACTTTCAAAAAATTTTGCCCAAGTTGTCAGTATTTCAATCCTTACCAGATAACGGTCTTTATTAACATTATTTTCTGTTAGAAGATTATTAATTCTAGAGTTAATCAAATCAAAAAATAAAATAATATTCGATTCTCGTTTTTCAGGATCTCTTGTTAGATTTACGAGATTGGTAGTGTTTCTTGAATTAAGATTTGGGACATAAGTTATGTCAAATGGCTTTCTGGTTAATCGCAGTTGTAAAGTTGATTTCATTTATAAATAGCCGAACTTAATATAGGTCTGCAATGGGTCATACCAAAAAAAACAATATCAAACATTATTACACAGATCTAATTTGTAGCAATCATCTTATCTTTCCCTTATTGACCTTGACTTTTAAGATGAGCAGGTAAACTCATAGATAACACTTTGAAAGGATATGATCATGAATAAAATAGTTTTATTACTAAGCGTGTTGTTGTTTACAGCTTCAGCAACCGGAGCACAACCTTGTTCTGATTTGCTCAATTTTAAAATGAACAAACTAAGATCTGCTCAAAAAATTGATTTTTGTGAAACCTTTCAAGGTAAGGTTATTCTAGCAGTTAATACTGCAAGCAATTGCGGCTTTACTCCACAGTTTAAAGGGCTAGAAAATCTATATCAAAAATACAAAGACAAGGGTCTAGTGGTTATCGGCTTCCCTTCCAACGACTTTAATCAAGAATTCGATGTCCCTGAAAAAACAGCGAACATATGCTATATAAATTATGGGGTGACTTTCCCTATGGTGGAAAAAAGCATTGTTACAGGCGCTTCAGCCAATAATTTTTTTCATAAACTAATTAAATCTTCTGGTCGAGAGCCACAATGGAATTTTTATAAATATCTGATTAGTTGGGATGGTTTATCTGTTGAAGCTTTTGCAAGTAATGTCACTCCCGAAGAACTGGATTCTAAAATAAATGGATTAATAAGTACAAAATAAGTTTAAATCTCAGCTGCGTCCTGATTTTTTAGTAACAGTTTTTTGTTTCTTAACTTAACTCTACGAGTAATAATTTAATGGCTATGCGTAAAGTTGGGCTTTACTGGTTTAGTAATGACTTGCGTCTTCATGATAATGCTAATTTATTAAATGCAGCGCTTGAAGTTGACAACTTACTGTGTATTTATTGTCTCGATCCTAACGAGCTCATGACAAATCATTATGGTTTGATGGGCATGTCACATAATCGTCGGAGGTTCTTAAAAGAATCGCTGCTCGACCTAGATAGGCAATTACAAAAAATGGGTCAGCATCTTTTAATTTGTTATCAATCGCCCGTAAAAGCCATCTCTGATCTGGCCAGTTTGCATAAGTTATCGTTTATTTATCGAAGTCGCCAAACCGGTTACTATGAGAATCAACAGAGGGTAACTATCCAAAAAAAATTACCATTAGTGCAATTTGTCGAAACAGATACACATACTTTGTTCGCTCTGGATCAATTGCCTTTTCCCTTGGATAAATTTCCCAACACCTTTACGCAATTTAAAAACTCAGTAGCGCAATTGTCAGTCGTCAAGCCTCAACTAACAGTAGAATTTTTGCCACCCAGTCCGGCACTGAGATCAGACTGGATAAGCCGTTTTCCTGATTACTCTAAATCTGAGCATGAAATCGTTTTTCATGGCGGTGAAACAGCGGGGCTAAAGCAGTTAACGAATTATTTTGCTTCGGGCAGTGCAAGTCACTACAAAGAACAGCGCAATGAACTGGACGGTTGGGGGAATTCAAGTAAATTTTCGCCTTGGCTGGCTAACGGCAATCTTTCAATCAGGCAAATTTGTTTCAAGCTTAATAATTACGAACAACAAACCGGTGCGAACGAATCAACCTACTGGCTATTTTTTGAATTGTTATGGCGAGAGTATTTTCAATGGTATGCCAATCATCATGGGAAGCGTTTGTTTGCTTTTCAGGGTATCAAACAGCAAAAGCCCTTAACCAGTTTTTATCCCGAACGGTTCCGAAAATGGTGCAGTGGTAACATTCCGTATCCATTAGTAAACGCTTGTATGAAACAACTCAATGCAACCGGATTTATGTCCAATCGCGGTCGTCAGATCGTTGCTAGTTGCCTGGTCAATGAGTTAGCCGTGGACTGGCGGCATGGCGCGGCCTATTTTGAGCATCAACTACTGGATTATGATGTGGCTTCAAACTGGGGTAACTGGCAATATCTGGCTGGTGTCGGTGCTGATCCTCGCGGCAAACGACATTTCGATATCGAGAAACAAACCCGGCAATACGATCCGGACGCACTATTTATAAACAAGTGGCAAGGCTATATTCAAAATTTACCTCTGGATTCGGTCGACGCTGCTGATTGGCCTGTTGTTACTGAATGAATCAACTATACAACGTTCTTATTCTATTCTTTAATCTGTTTTTTTCCGGTAAGTATCAAACGATATCTTGCGAAAATACGATAGCAAAATTCCATCAACGGTAATAGAAAAGGTACGTTCTCGATTATTGGCGCGATACGCCTGTAATAAGAAAGCTGCTTCCAAACTTGTAAAAAACCGAGTACGCCTGATTGTATTTGCAGGTTTTCATCAATGACATACATGCGATCCATTGCTTGTTTATAGGTCAAGCCCGCTTTTGCCAATGCAACCTTGTCTTGACTAATATCCACCCAATTAATATTGCCCTCTTTATCAAGTTTTTTCATCGCTTTGATTTCGATATTGCAGATGGGACATTCACCATCGTGAAAACAGGTAACCTTGGGCATAAGTGCTGCAGATGTTGTGTGAGACGATAATGTCATTTATTTTCCTGATAAAATAAGCGTATTAAAAAGCGCGAACAGCACGCACACTGAGCTTACTGTATTTATTGTAACGATCTTGGTCACCATTGACAAAGCCTTGAATCCAGGCGCTGTTACTGTCTAGCTCAGTACCGCTCCAATAGTCATCTTTAGCAAAACCACCCACCACGTGTCTTTGATCATATAATACTTTTAATTCTGTCTTTGTCGGTAAATGCCAACCTGATAGATAAGCACTAGTAACGCTTACAGCGTCATTCCAAGTTAAAGGGCTGATTTCATCGGATGTTTTGGCTTCCAAGCCATGTTCACCAGAATCATCTATATAATAGACTTTACCACCCAGCGGCCCTTTGTCACCCAGCCTATAAATTGCTACGGACTTATTATTAGTGTCTACTGCTTCTGCCACATGACCCAGTATTAAACCAGTAGTTAATAAAACTACAATTGATATTTCTTTAAATCCAATCATTACTAGACTCCCTTTCTTTTTTTCAAATTACTAGGTTAATATAACTGATGCGGCACTTTACGCAACTTACTGACATCATATCCTGCTTCAAACGTTCGATATGATGGCTGTAAACTGTTTGAAGTAGTTTTTGTATCACATTATCGACTGGTAAAATCCCAGTTTTTCCTAACCATAAACTTTTTGGAATCTTTCTTTCGAACCCCCAGAAGTTCTTGGTTCGTTGATAACTGCCCTCTCGTTCATAGACTATCCGGATAAACTCACGCCACCCCATAATCTGTCTGATAAAGCCTTCTAATGAGTTCAATGGAATATTCTTTTTTCGCTTATTTGTAAAGCGCTATCAATAATTTGTTGTGGGGAAAGTAAGCCAATATTCAACATTGGTGTTAACACTGAATGATGCAAATAATGTTCGTTTCTTACCATCGCATCTTCATAGATACCGAACTTTTTAAAACGCGTTTCTAAAAACTCATCCAGCCAGAGGGATGCACCAGCATGGTCGGTTGGATAAATGTAAGCGTCTAACCCGACCACATTCAATTTAACATTTCAATCTGGCATCCTTTATTTTTTTATAAAGGAGAACGTAAATGGCTTCAGCATCCTATTGGCAAGAGTTGATTGAT
>CAIVAH010000165.1 GCA_903903765.1 uncultured Methylococcaceae bacterium | reverse complement strand
CGACATATCAGCACTAAAACACATATTTCCTCCATTTGTGAGTTTATAAAATAGTATTTTACTACAATGACTGTGCTTTTATGACGAGAACTTAATTTAAGGAAGCCTAATTAACGTACTAAAATGATTATTTTACAAAGCCGCCGATCTTCAGTAATCATTATGTACATCATAAATAATTAAACCATAACGGTTATTATCAAAAGAACGATATGCGCCAGTGTCCAAGCAGATATGTGATAGTTTTCGTCTAATATCATTGCCTATGGTGTGGCCACAAAAGGTTTTGGATAAGCCTGGTTGCAGACCACTACAAGTATTGTAAAATTGAAATCCGACAAATTTTGTCGCTTAATTAGAGTGTGTTTGTTAGATAAAGTTATAACCCCTATTTGACTTATTGACTGTTTTGGGAAGTTTATAGTTTTTGTATTAACTTGCTGTAAAATGCAACTGATTAAATACCCGTTTCATGGATAAAATTTTATTAGTTGCTATGTTAAGAATTACCGAGCTTAAACTCCCCTTAGATCATTCAGAAGCTGACCTAAAACACGCTATTCTTAAACGCTTAGGTATTAAAACTGAGCAACTGCTTGCTTATAAGGTGTTTCGTCAAGGCCATGATGCTAGAAAAAAAACTGATATTTTTCTGGTTTACACTTTAGATGTTGAAATAAGTGATCAAGAGGCGTACTTGGCTAATTTAGATGCAGAATCTAATATTACCTTATCGCCGGATACTCACTATAAGTTCGTCACACATGCGCCTGAACATTTATCAGAGCGGCCGATTGTGATTGGTATGGGGCCGTGTGGTTTGTTTGTGGGGTTAATTTTGGCGCAAATGGGTTTTAAGCCAATTATTTTAGAACGCGGTAAAGAGGTAAGAGAGCGCACTAAAGATACTTTTGGTTTGTGGCGTAAAAGTATTTTTAATCCCGAGTCTAATGTGCAATTTGGTGAGGGTGGGGCAGGTACTTTTTCTGATGGTAAACTTTATACGCAGATTAAAGACCCTAATCATTATGGTCGAAAAGTGTTAACCGAGTTCGTTAAAGCCGGTGCACCTCCTGAAATTTTGCATGTTAGCAAACCCCATATCGGGACTTTTAAATTAGTGTCTATGGTTGAACAAATGCGTGCGACTATTGAGGCATTGGGTGGAGAGATTCGTTTTCAGAGTCGAGTAGAAACGCTTAATATAGAGCAAGGTCAGGTAACGGGTGTTACCTTGGCTAATGGTGAGTTATTAAATAGTCAGCATGTGGTCTTAGCAGTAGGACATAGTGCACGAGATACTTTTAAGATGCTTTATGAAAAGGGCGTTTATATTGAGGCTAAACCTTTTTCTGTAGGATTTAGAATAGAGCATCCGCAATCTTTGATTGATAAATGTCGATTTGGTAAATATGCAGGCCATCCGCTATTAGGTGCGGCGGATTATAAATTAGTGCATCACTGTAAAAATGGCCGGGCAGTGTATAGTTTTTGTATGTGTCCGGGTGGTACTGTGGTTGCAGCGACTTCAGAAGTGGGGCATGTAGTCACTAATGGTATGAGTCAGTATTCTCGTAATGAGCGCAATGCTAACAGTGGTATTGTGGTGGGCATAACACCAGAAGATTATCCGGGGCACCCGTTAGCAGGTATCGATTTACAGAGGCAGTTAGAGGCTAGGGCTTATGTATTGGGTGGGGAGACTTATCAAGCGCCGGGGCAACTAGTTGGTGATTTTCTAACTAATAAACCTTCTGTAGCGTTAGGTTCTGTTCAGCCTTCTTATACGCCGGGTGTTAAGTTGGGTGATTTACGTACAGCTTTGCCTGATTATGCGATAGAGGCAATACGAGAAGCTTTGCCGGCGTTTGATAAAAAAATTAAAGGCTTTGCCATGGCGGATGCTGTTTTAACAGGGGTTGAGACGCGCACATCATCACCTATTCGTATAAAACGTAATGAGCGGTGTGAAAGTATTAATACGCAAGGTTTGTATCCTGCCGGAGAAGGTGCAGGCTATGCGGGAGGGATACTTTCTGCAGCTGTAGATGGAATTAAAGTTGCTGAAGCTGTGGCGTTATCAATGCTTAGTAAATAATTAACACAGTCTTCTGATGGGGAAGTGACAACTAAAACAACTGCCGACAGATATTTCGCTGGTAATATTAAGATGTGCATCATGTCTCATCAGTACATGTTTAACTATCGCTAAACCAAGACCTGTTCCATTCACTTTTTTGTGGCGTTTAGTTTCAACTCGGTAAAAACGTTCAGTAATTCTAGGAATGTCGGCATTTGAGATGCCTTCGCCTTTATCTTCAACGTCTAAGATTATGAAGTAATTGTCCTGATACCACCGTACTTTTACAATCGAGTCTTCAGTTGAGTATTTAAGAGCATTGCTAACCAAATTGGTAAATGCGCTGCGTAATTCTTGCTCCTCACCCACTATACTAGCAGATGATTCTAAAGTGAGCTGAATACGGTTTTTTAATTTTCCTAAGCTATCACTTTCATTACAAATTTGCGTCAATAAGGAGGGAACATTGACGCAACTAGTTTTATTCTGTTGGGTTTCTAAGCGGGCTAATAACAATAAATCATCAACCAAATGTTGCATGCGTTCGGTTTGGCCTTGCATTTGGATAAATGAGTTGGTCAGGAGTGGTGAGTGCTCGTCATCCATGTCTTGTAATGTTTCAATGTAGCCTTTAAGGACTGTAAGTGGAGTTCTTAATTCATGAGACACGTTGGCCACGAAATCCTTGCGCATGCGTTCCATTTTTTTAAATTGGGTAATATCTTGGGCTATTAATAAGCGCAATCCTGCGCCATAGCCTATTACCTTAACTTCAAGTGCAACTCTGTTGTCAACGGGTGAGGGTAAAATAACGGAGTCTTTGTAGTTTCTTGATCTTAAATAGCGGTTAAATTCAGGAAATCGAATTAAATTGGGAATGCGTTGACCTTTGTCAGAGGTTTTTAAACCAAATACATCTCTGGCTGCTTTATTTGCCCAGTCAATTTCATCATGAGGACCTAATATGACAACTGCATTGGGGAGCGCTTCTGTTGATTGTCTAAATTGATCAATAATGTTACGGAGTTTCTTTTTGCGGCGTTTTTCACTTTTTTTAATGCGGTACACATGATAATAAATGTCTTCCCAAACACCTTTTGTTTTTGGGTAATTACCACGTCCACCGTTCCTAATCCATTTTTCGAAGCGATTAATTTGCAGGAATTGAATAACGATAATGCTTAGCATTAATAAAAATAAACCGGCAATAATATGCCCTGTTATGCCACCCACTATGACAGTAATGAGTAATAACAGGATAATCCCGGTAATTTCTCGTTCCCAAACGCGCATGTTTTATTCTACTAAGGAGAAACGATAGCCAAAGCCTCTTACAGTTTGAACTAAATCTTCACGACCATGTTCTTCAAGTATTTTTCTTAAGCGGCGGATATGTACATCGATTGTGCGTTCTTCGATATAGACACTGCGTCCCCAAACTTGATCTAACAATTGGGTGCGGGTATAGACTTTATCTGGGTGTGTCATGAAAAAATGCATGAGACGGAATTCTGTGGGACTTACTTCTAATTGCTTCTCACCGATAGTCAGTCTGTGTTGTTCGGTATCCAGCGTTAAATCACCTAAGAATATTTGAGCTTGACCCTGAATTTTACCGCTTCTACGTAATACTGCTCTGATTCTGGCGATGAGTTCTTTAGGTGAAAATGGTTTAGTCATATAATCATCAGCACCAATTTCTAGGCCTTTGACTTTATCTTCTTCTTCACCGCGCGCAGTTAACAAGATAATAGGGATATCTTTATAAACGGCTTCTTTTTTTAAACGTCTAGCCCATTCAACTCCACTAATACCTGGTAGCATCCAATCGAGCAAAATGAGGTCATGTACTCTGTCATCTAGATATTTTTGAGCTTCTTCTGCATCTGCAGCAGCAAAAGCCACAAAACCAGCTTGCTCTAGTACCATCATGAGCATTTCTCTGATGGCATCTTCATCTTCTACAACAAGAATATTAAAATTAGACATATTGATTAAAATTAAACATTGGTAACAACCATTATATCAAACAGCCTATTACTCTATTATGACAATATGGCGACTTAGATCGCTATCATTTACAATAGCAGACATTGCAGAAAATTATCTATCCTATATTATGAATCAGACTAAAACCTATCTTAATGTCAGTTATGCGCAAAAAGATGCGGTTAAGGCATTGGGTGCTCGATGGGATCCGGTGCAAAAAAAATGGTATGTACCTGCTAATATTGATTTGGCTGCGTTTGAGGCTTGGCGTTTGCCCAGCGGTACTGAGGAGTTAGATGCTATAAAATTACATCTTAACAATCCAGAGAATTCGGTTTTAAATCAAGTCAAACATATGACGGGTGTTATAACTTTTCCGGTTAACTCTAATTTTGTGGCTTATGATGGTGATAAGCCACCTTGGGAATAGATTTTAAATGCAAACTTTAAAGTATCTGGCTGGTTATTCGGCAAATATACAAGACCAAGTTATTAAGTTGATTGAAGCGGATAAGTTGAATGACTTTCTTTTAAAGAAATATCCGCTGGGTCACGAAGTTAAGACTGATAAGGCTTTATATCGTTATGTGATGGATTTAAAGAGTCAATATTTAAAGCAGTCTAATCCGCTTAGTAAAGTGATTTATGATGATAAAATTGATTTGGTGCATCACGCCTTAGGGTTGCATACTTTTGTGTCTAGGGTGCAAGGTAATCAATTAAAGTCTAAAAATGAAATCCGTATAGGTGCTGTATTTAAAAAATGCCCAGTTGATTTTTTAAGAATGATCGTTGTTCATGAATTAGCACATCTTAAAGAAAAAGATCATAATAAGGCTTTTTATAAGTTGTGTGATTATATGGAACCGCGTTATCATCAACTCGAGTTTGATTTACGCTTATATCTGACTCAGTTGGATCTCTTCGGTAAACCCCATTAGGTTTCGTAACTCAGTTTATTGTCAAATATTTTTTTCCAGTCATTTTCAAACTGATTAACAGCCGGTTGCACAGTTGGGTGACCAAATAGTTGGTCCGTTACGTCAGGTGGTAATGTTATTGCGCCAACACCTAGCTTTAGTATTTCTATGACTTGATGAGTGTTTTTAAAACTGGCGGGTAATAAAACGGACTTTAAGTTGTGTTGTTTAATAAGTAGTTGTATGTCAGCTACCACGGCAATTCCGTTAGTGCCCATTGTTTCAATTCGATTAACATAGGGCGCCAGATAATCAGCTCCAGCTAAACCGGCGAGGAAACCTTGTTGAACTGAATAGATCGCCGTTGCAAGTACTTTGATTGGCGTGTTATTGAGTTGTTTTATAGCGGCTATACCTATTTCCGTAGCGGGTATTTTGACGACTATATCGTAGGGCAAGTTATAAAGTTGTTCTGCTTCTTTAATGATGTCTGCAGTTGATTTGCTAATTGTTTGGACATGAAAACGCGCTTCTGTTCCTAAAATCTCAGCACAAAGCTTTAAGTTTTCTTTAAGCCCCCGTCCTGATTTAGCTAAGATGGTTGG
Organism: uncultured Methylococcaceae bacterium; assembly: GCA_903903765.1. Lineage (GTDB taxonomy): Bacteria > Pseudomonadota > Gammaproteobacteria > Methylococcales > Methylomonadaceae > Methylobacter_C. Next base: position 1,304 of record CAIVAH010000165.1, on the reverse strand, counting down.
GTTGGTAGTAATACCTTTTAGCGGTAATGCTTTATTAAAACGAGTAAGTTGCACGATATCGGTGGTATCTAGATAAAGCTCAAACATCTTTATATTCCTAATTGAGTAGTGGATGATTTTAGCAATTCAAGGTTTGATCGGCTAAGTTTTATTTATACATATAAGAAATTTATGCACTTAAAAGAATCTATATATAGGGATCAAACGATTCGGCTGGCACATGGAAATGGCGGGCGATTAATGCGAGAATTAATTGAGCAAGTTTTTGCAAAACACTTAAAGAATGAGCTCTTAGATATAAACACTGATGCGGCTTACTTGCCATTTGATGTTGCTCTAGGTGACATAATGATGACTACAGATGGTTTTACCGTTGAGCCTTTAGAATTTCCCGGAGGTAATATTGGTAGTTTAGCCGTGCACGGTACTGTTAATGATTTGGCTGTATCCGGTGCTAAGCCATTGTATCTAACATTGAATGCTTTTATTGAGGAAGGTTTTGAAATATCAGTACTTGATAGAATAGTTGCTAGTTTGGCTCGAGCTTGTGTTGAATGTGGTGTAAAAGTTGTTGCGGGTGATACAAAAATTTTACGACGTGGTCAAGGTGGTGGAGTTTATTTGGCCACCACAGGCATGGGTCAACGTTTGACTAAGCAGATTATAGGATTACATAGAATTCAAGTGGGTGATATGCTTCTGTTAAGCGGAACTGCAGGGGATCATGGTACTGCAGTGTTATTAGCTAGAGAGCAGTTTGGCTTAATGGGGAGTTTAAAATCTGATGCAGCCTCAGTTTTACCTATTACGGAAGCCTTAATGGAAATTGATGGCTTACGTTTTATGCGTGACCCAACGAGGGGCGGTGTTGCAACTATTGCACATGAAATTTCTCAAGCAGTTAGGCAATCAGTGCGTCTATATGAAGCGAGAATCCCCTATAATCAGCAAACAAAAGTTGTGTGTGATTTGTTGGGTTACGATCCGCTTTATATGGCTTGTGAAGGGCGAGTACTAGCTGTTGTAGCACCTGAGTGTGCCGAAATTGCTGTCCTTAAATTACACGCATTGGGGTATGTTGATGCTAGAGTTGTTGGTCAGATCGAGTTGGGGAGAGCGCATGCCTTTATAGAAACGGAGTTGGGGGGCGAGCGAATCTTACAAGAGTTAGAGGATGATCCTCTACCAAGAATTTGTTAAATTATATTTTGTGTGTTTTATTTTTAATTTTACTATTACAATAGCTTGTGGTTTTTTTGATATTATTTTTTATAATGTGTGCAAAATTGTCGGCGATTTTAAGT
>CAIVAH010000164.1 GCA_903903765.1 uncultured Methylococcaceae bacterium | reverse complement strand
ATTTTGGGTCCAATCGCTAAAGCAAACATTGAGGTTGATATGATCGTGCAAAATATTGCTGATGATGCGACCACTGATTTTACTTTTACAGTGCATAGAAATGAATATGTTCGTGCCAAAGCAATCTTAGAGCAAATTTGTTTAGAATTGGGTGCTAGAAAAGTAACTGGCGATGATTCTATTGTTAAGGTTTCTATTGTTGGTGTGGGTATGCGGTCTCATGCAGGTATTGCAAGTATCATGTTTAAAGCATTAGCCGATGAAGGTATTAATATTCGGATGATAGCAACTTCAGAAATAAAGATTTCAGTTGTGGTTGATGAAAAATATATGGAATTAGCTGTAAGGGCATTACATAGCGCTTTTGAATTAGATAAAACCAACTAAACGTTTTAGTGTTCTGTAACAAATAATTATTTAGCTTAAAGTGGCTTGTTTATTGATTAGATTGGGTAATATGGTGTTTATTCATCAAACTGTTTTTTAATGTGTGAAATGTTTAATTGATCATTAACTTTAAGGTGAAAATATGTCTGAGAAGATTGGTAATACAGCGGGTGAAATTTGGCGTTTTTTAGATAAAAATGGCCCAATCAGTGTGTCAAGATTAGCTAAAGAAATAAGTGTTGAAGAGAAGTTTTTGCAAAGAGCTATTGGATGGTTGGCGCAAGAAGGCAAAGTATCAATTGATATTGTAAATAGAGCTGAAACTATCAGCTTGGTATAGGCTTCAGTTCAACTCATAACAATTGCCTTGTTTATTATAATCGAGGCAATTGTTACGAAACCGTAATAAAACTCTTGATTAATTTTATTAAGTCTTTATAATACTTTAAATCAATCGCGGGGTGGAGCAGCTTGGTAGCTCGTCGGGCTCATAACCCGAAGGTCGTAGGTTCAAATCCTGCCCCCGCTACCATAATTGAAAGCCCCTTAATGGGGTTTTTTATTTTCTGGGCTTCGGTGAGTTGGGGCTTTAAATTAGATTGTTAATGGAAGAGCCGTAGGCTCTTTTTTTTTGTGTAAAAATTAAGTGAGGAAACCATGAAGCAGGCTCCAGAGCATTTGCTTAACTTAATTGAACCTATTGTTGAAGGCTTAGGTTATGAATGTGTTGGGATTGACTATAATCCACATCCAAAACATGGATTACTCAGAATTTATATAGATAGTGAAAATGGAATTTTAGTTGATGACTGTACTAAAGTGAGTCACCAGATTAGTGGTGTTTTGGATGTTGATGATCCAATACAAGGGAACTATCAGTTAGAGATTTCATCTCCCGGTGCTGACCGACCATTTTTTAAAATTAGTCAGTTTGAGCGTTATATTGACAGTACAGTTTTAGTTAATTTGTTCAAAACAATTAACGGTAGAAGAAAGGTTACCGGCAGGGTTGTAAAGGTAGAAGAGGATATTATTACCCTTGAAGAAGCTGGGCAGAATTATGAGGTGCCATTTGATGCGATGAGTAAAGCGCGTTTGGTGCCTGAATACTTAATTGAAAAAGGAGGCCGAGATGGCAAATAAAGAAATTTTGTTAGTAGCGGAAGTTTTCTCAAATGAAAAAGAAATTGAAAAGGAAATTATTTTTCAGGCCATAGAATCAGCTTTAGAAGCTGCAACCATAAAAAGACACGCTAATGTCATCAAAGTACGTGTAGCTGTCGATAGAAAAACGGGCGACTATGTTACTTATAGGCAATGGGAAGTGGTCGATGCGAATCCTTCATGTGATGGAGATGTCGAAGCGCCGACTACACAAGTACTATTAGAAGTTGCAAGATTGGATGATCCTGAAATTAATGTAGGTGATTTTGTTGAAGAAGAAATTGAATCTGTAGAATTTGGGCGTATTGCTGCCCAAACTGCAAAGCAAGTGATCATTCATAAAGTAAGGGAAGCTGAACGATTAAAAATAGTCGTTGCATATAAAGAACGTATTGGCGAGTTAATTACCGGTATAGTTAAACGCATTGAAAAAGGGAGTGTTTATCTGGATTTAGGTGGACATATTGAAGCTTATATTGCTAAGGAAGATATGATTCCTCGAGAAGCTATTCGTATAGGTGATCGTATTAGAGGTTATCTTAAAGATGTGAGATCAGAACCACGTGGTCCGCAATTGTTTGTTAGCAGGACTGATCCTGAATTATTAATTTCACTATTTAAATTGGAAGTCCCTGAAGTTGGTGAAGGTTTGATTTCTATAGTTGGTGCGGCACGTGATCCAGGCTCAAGAGCTAAGTTGGCTGTTAAAAGTAATGATCCTCGACTAGATCCTGTAGGAGCTTGTGTGGGAATGAGGGGATCTAGAGTTCAATCGGTTACTAATGAATTGGCAGGTGAGCGAGTTGATATTATTCTTTGGAATCCAAGTGAAGCTCAATACGTAATTAATGCTATGTTACCTGCTGAAATACAATCTATCGTAGTAGATGAAGATAAACACAGTATGGATTTAGCAGTCAGTTCAGAAAATTTATCTCAGGCAATTGGTCGTGGTGGACAAAATGTGCGTCTAGCTAGTCAATTAACTGGTTGGGAGTTAAATGTATTGGACGCTTCAAAAGCTGAGTTAAGTGCTGAAGCTGAAGTGAATAAAGTTAAACAACTGTTCATCGATCAACTTGATGTGGATGAAGATATCGCATTAATACTCGCTGAAGAAGGCTTTAATACAGTTGAAGAAATTGCTTATGTTCCCGTCAGTGAAATGCTAGATATTGAAGGTTTTGATGAAGACTTAGTTAACGAATTAAGAAGTCGAGCTAAAGATGCATTGTTGATAAGTGCGATTGCTTTTGAAGAAAAAATTGACACAGTTGAGCCAGCTCAAGATTTACTTGAGATGGAAGGAATGGATGCTGATTTAGCATATGATTTGGCTGGTCAGGGTATTATTACAATGGAAGATTTAGCTGAACAAGCTGTAGATGATTTAGTCAGTCTTTTAGGTATTGATGAAGAGCGGGCGGCAAAATTAATTATGAAGGCGCGTGAGCCTTGGTTTGCTTAAGGCACATGACGAGTAATTAAGGGGTATAAGATGAGTGATAAAACAGTAAGGCAGTTAGCCGAGATAGTAAAGATTCCTCTAGAGAGATTGTTAGAGCAATTGAAAGAGGCGGGCTTGTCCGCCAGTACGCCAGATGATTTGATTACGGAAGATGAAAAAATGCAGTTGTTAGCGCATTTACGTAAACGT
>CAIVAH010000163.1 GCA_903903765.1 uncultured Methylococcaceae bacterium | reverse complement strand
CATTCGCAAATCAAGTCTGAACACGCTACCCATGCGGAGTTTTTTAGACATCCTATGATCGGTAGTTGGCCGTTTTCTACGGCAGAGAATGGTTGGCCCGTTGCAGATTGTACGGCAGAAGGTTTAAGTGCTAGTTTGGCAGTCCATGAGTCGGGCTTGGTTAAGCCAACGATTGGTGCGGAGTGTATTCAGCAAGCGGTGGATATTATTTTGTCATATCAAAATAAGGATGGTGGCTGGGCAACTTATGAGTTATCAAGAGCGCCTAAGTGGTTGGAGAAACTAAATCCGTCAGAAGTGTTTGCCGATATAATGATCGATTATTCTTGGACTGAATGTACGGCGGCGTGTGTTATTTCATTATTAGAGATTCAAGAAATTTATCCCGATTATAAAAGTGCTGAACTTAATAAAGCTATTTGTGCGGGTTTAGGGTTTATACTTAAAAAACAAAAGCAAGATGGATCTTGGTATGGTGGTTGGGCGGTTTGTTTTACTTACGCGACTTGGTTTGCAGTAGAAGCCTTAAGCAAAGCAAAAGGCAAAGGCTATTATAATGATTTAGTGTTAGTAGAAAGCTTGCAGAAAGCGGCTGCTTTTTTATTAGAGAAGCAGAAAAACGATGGGGGTTGGGGGGAGACCTTTAAATCTTGTTCAAAGTTGGTTTATACTGAGTCCGCAACATCACAAGTGGTTAACACGGCTTGGGCATTGTTAGCTTTAATGGCTATTGATGGTGTTGATAGCTGCGTAATTAAAGCTGGAATCAATTTATTGCAGATTAGACAGACGCTTCAGGGCGATTGGGAGCAAGAGAGTATATCTGGGGTATTTAATTATAACTGTATGATAACCTATGCTAATTATAGAAATATATTTCCAATTTGGGCGCTCAATCGCTACTATAAGGTAACTATTCAAGGATGATAAAATTAACGAAATTTAAAGTATTGGTAGCCAATAGCTCAATATGAAAGCAGAATTTGATATTTGTATTATCGGAGCTGGTATGGCAGGCGCTACTATCGCCGCTTACCTTGCCCCAAAAGGCATTAGAATTGCGCTTATCGATCAGTGTTTTAAGGAAAAGAAACGCATAGTAGGTGAATTACTCCAGCCAGGTGCAGTTGTTTCTTTACAAGAAATGGAATTAGATCATCTTTTGGAGGGTTTCGATGCTCAACCAGTAGACGGTTATGCTTTATTGCATGGTGATCAAAGAACTACTATTCCTTACCCAATGCACCATAAAGGCATGGGTTTGCATAATGGGTTATTTTTGCAAAATATTAGAGCTTCCGCTCTTAAAAATAGCACAGTTACTCAGGTACATGGAAAGGCCTTGCAGTTGCTAGAAAATGACAGTCACGAAATTATTGGTGTTAGCTATCGCGAAGAGAATACTTCAGAAATTAAATCTATCTTTGCACCATTAACTATTACCAGTGATGGTTTTTTCTCAAACTTTAGGGAAACGCTGAGTAATAATGAAAAATCTGTAACATCTTATTTTATTGGTGTTATTTTAAAAGATTGTGAGATGCCTTTCCCAAAACATGGTCATGTGTTTTTATCAGGGCCTACACCATTTATTTGTTATCCGATCTCATCAAATGAAGTTAGATTGTTGATTGATTTTCCTGGTGATCAGCTTCCCCGTAAAGCTTTGTTACAAGAGCATTTAGATACTAATGTAACGCCTTATATTCCTATCGATATGCTTAAAAGTTATCAACAAGCTATTCATAGAGGAGGCTTTAAGGTGATGCCAAATCATTATATGGCTGCAAAACCAATTATTCGCAAAGGCGCGGTTATGTTAGGAGATGCTTTAAATATGCGGCATCCTTTAACAGGTGGTGGGTTGACTGCGGTTTTTTCAGATATACAAATATTAAGTAAGCATCTTTTAGCGATGCCCGACTTTGGCAATAATGATTTAATTCACACCAAAATAGAAGCCTATTATCAGGATAGACAGCATGCTAATGCCAATCTCAATATATTAGCCAATGCCTTGTATGGAGTGATGTCGAATAATTTATTAAAATCAGCTGTATTTAATTATTTAAAATGTGGTGGCGCTAACGCACAAGAGTCTATTAGCATCTTGGCGGGATTAAATAGAAATAATTATGCATTAATCAAACAGTTTTTTTGCCTAGCTCTTTATGGGGCTTATGATTTAGTTAGAGATAATAGTGCTAATTTACCTAAGGCCGCTAAAATTTTGGTGGACGCACTTATCATTATTAGGCCGTTAGCGAAGAATGAATTATCGCTAGGAACCGTGGTGAGTGGTTACTTTAAGAAATAACTCCTTGTGATTAATTATTTTAAGTAAAAAATTGTTAAAATCTGCAGTTTTAAAATGGAGTATTTATTATGCAGGATGCATTTAGTAAATAAATACCGATTTATTTTGTGAAAATAAATTGATATTTAAAAAAACCGATTAAAATATCAGGCCAAGTGTTTCGGATACTTAATACACTCAATTCTTTTTTATTAATACTTTATATTTCTTATGAGCAAACCAAAAAAAGTAGCAAT
>CAIVAH010000162.1 GCA_903903765.1 uncultured Methylococcaceae bacterium | reverse complement strand
TTACCATTCGCTTTCGCTTTACACATCGTGCTGTTATGGTGATTACGCGTGTAAGAAGAAGTTCGAATACGAATGCCTTTTTCAATACTTTCAGCGCCCAAATAAGCACCCCAAGGCCAAGCAGCCACGATCACATGGACTTTTAAATTATCAGCTCTTAAACCCATGCCTTCTGAGCCATAAAAGCACATCGTACGGATATAGGCACTATCCAATTTATTATTTTTTAGAGCATCTAATTGCGCTTGATTAATTTCTTCTTTAGAAAAAGACATCGGCATATTCATGATATGCGCAGACCTAAATAAACGATCAGTATGTTCTTGGTTTCTAAAAATGGCCGTGCCTTTTTCAGCGTGATAAGCTCTAATCCCTTCAAACACACCCAGTCCATAATGCAAAGTATGCGTTAATACATGGACTTTAGCTTCACGCCACTCTACCCAAGCGCCATCTAGCCAAATTACGCCATCTCTATCGTCCATTGTCATCTTTGGAATTCCCCAATCTGTTTAAAGTATCGGTCTATTAAATAATGGTCGGCATAGAGCCTAAATAGACACGGTTAAAATGGGCAAATTGTACTATAAAGTTAGCATTAACAGTACTTGTGTCTGATATTTATTAAATTACCCTCTTGGTAAGTGACGTAACGTAACGCCATGTTCACTTCTAAATCCTATAAACTCTCAAAGTTAATGTTAGCAACCTACTTAAGGCGCTAACTATAAAAAATTACACTTTTATGTCTTTTTCCTTATAATAACCTATGAAAATTATAAGATTTTAATTTAAATAAATTCTAAATTCCTCATGACGCTGAAGAGTTAAGGACTTACGATCATATCATTTTCTAGATCGGGTTTCCTTGTCATATATCCATTTAATTAATATGGGGGTTAAATGAATGATTTTGTTGGTATCAATATTGCGGTTATCGTGCCTTGTTACAATGAGGAAGTGGCTATCTATGCGGTCGTGAAAGGCTTTCAGACTGCACTACCTAGCGCAAAGATTTACGTATACGACAATAATTCCACCGACCGCACTGCCGAAGTAGCGGCCGAAGCAGGAGCCATCGTCGGCTTTGAACCATTTCCCGGCAAGGGCAATGTAATGCGTCGAATGTTCAGTGACATCGATGCCGACGTCTATGTATTAGTTGACGGCGATGACACTTACGACAGTTCTGCCGCTCCTAAAATGGTAAGCCAACTATTGGATGGTCAACTTGATATGGTTAACGGTGTCCGCATCAGTACCATTAAAGAAGCTTACCGTTTCGGCCACCGGTTTGGTAATGTCATGTTGACTCAAATGGTCGCCATAACTTTTGGCAGACAGTTCACCGACATGCTATCAGGTTACCGAGTTTTCTCGCGTCGCTTCGTAAAATCCTTCCCCGCCTTAGCAAAAGGCTTTGAAATTGAAACCGAACTCACTATTCATGCCCTAGAACTTCGCATGAAAACAGCTGAATTACCCACCCCCTACAAAGAACGCCCCGATGGTTCTCAGTCAAAGTTAAATACCTTACGAGACGGCATCCGTATTTTATTTACGATCATGGTGCTTATTAAAGAAGAGCGACCCTTATGGTTCTTCGGGGGGCTTAGCTTCACTCTAGTCACATTAGCTTTAGGACTGGCTTTCCCAGTTCTATTGGAATACTTAAACACCGGTTTAGTGCCTCGTTTCCCAACGGCTATTTTATCGGCATCTATTATGCTTTTGGCCTTCTTGTCACTAACTTGCGGCTTCATCCTTGATAGCGTAACCAGATCCCGGCAAGAAATTAAGCGTCTTGCTTATCTCGCTATCTCTGCACCCAACTGGCCCAATCGCAAATAATTAATTGGCAATGAGTTCACGCAACCCAGCTTCAATTTGGCGTTTTGGTCTGGTAGGTATTGGTGGTCTGTTTGTTGACATGACCATCCTTTATACTTCTATCTGGGGTATGGGACTGTCACCTTTATCTGCCAAAGCACTGTCCTTTCTTATGGCAGTGACATTTACTTGGTGGATGAACCGTCTCTATACCTTTGAGGATAGCGGCAAGGGCCTATTACAAGAGTGGGCCACCTTCCTAGCCACAAACGCATTTGGAGGTGCCGTCAATTTTGCGGTATACACCTTAATAGTGACGCAGTTTTTCCCCTATTTCTGGATGCCAGCCTTAGCGACAGCAGCGGGTTCTCTGGGCGGACTATTTTTCAATTACCTAAGTTCCCTACATATCGTATTTAAGCCCAAGATCGCCGAAACAAGCATACAAAATCACGAGCCAATTCCCAAACTCATCTATCCACTAAGTTTGCTGGTTTGCCTAACTTTTGGTGCGATTGCGCTATGGCAAGGCATGGACGCGAACTGGGATTTACGCAATTACCACTGGTACAACGGCTGGGCCTTCGTCAACAACTTGGTAGGGCGTGACCTACTGGTCGGTCAGCTTGCTAGTTTCTACAATCCCGTCTTAGACGCACCCTATGCCTTGGTCGCCGAACATCTATCGGCATCTGTCATCGGATTTGCCCTAGGCATGATCCATGGCTTGAATTTCTTAGTCCTATTTGCCATCGCTTGGCGGTTGTTTAGCTTATCAAATGCTCGCTACCGGCTTACGTTATCCATTGCCACCGCCTTAACGGGAGTATTAGGCGCCGGTAGCTGGTCTGAAATCGGCACGGTATTCTACGACAACGTATTGAGTTTGGGTGTTTTGATCTCGGTGTTGCTGGTACTTGTAAAATGGGATCAGCTAGCTAAGGGGCGATGGATCAACGTTATGATCTGGGGCATGACAGCGGGTATTCCGGTCGGATTAACGTTTGGCTTGAAGCAGCCCATGGTAATTTATTGCATCGGACTTTGCGGCGCTTTCCTATTTACGAAGCTTCCTTGGATACGCCGTATCTCTGTGGCATTTTGGTTTGGCATCGGTGTATTGGCAGGTTTCGCCATCAGTGGCGGATATTGGGCTTGGCATTTATGGCAAGTATATGGAAACCCACTGTTCCCCTATTTTAACCAGCTGTTCAAATCACCTTGGGGCTTACCAATTCCCTACCGCGACGAAGGCTTTCTTCCTCATTCTTTAACCGAAAAACTACTACTGATCTATCGTTTTAGCTTCGACACGAAATTAGTTGGCGAAATTGAGTTTCGCGATTTTCGAATATTGGCACTATCTATCCTTATACCCTTGGCAATAGCGGCTTGGATTAAGATCAAACCGACTAAAGCACTTACCCGTCTTCCGCCAACAGGCTGGCTGCTGTCCGCTACTATTCTAGTTTGCGTGGTGTGGGTACCCTTGTTTGCCATATACCGTTATCTAGTACCTTTGGAAATACTCGCGCCGTTGTTAATGACCGCCTCCATAGGCTTACTGCCTTTTGGTGAGAATGTACGCCGGTATATTGCTTTAAGTTTGATGGTAGTATTGGTCGCAACAACCAAACCCGGCAACTGGATTCGCGTTCCTTGGGAAGAACAGGCGTTAAAGATTCAGGGGATTGGAGATATTACCAAACCGGAACAAACATTAGTGTTATTGTCAGGACATGAGCCTTTGTCGTTCCTTATTCCGGCATTTCCAAAAACGATGCACTTTTATCGGATCGACAGTACCTTCAAACTTAGCGAAGACCCCACCCATGGCTTTCGGAAGATCTTTACCGAAGCCATCAAAAATAACCCGGGGCCGGTTATGTCACTACACATAGTCACGGATGAACATAATACAGTCATAACACTTGCCCAATCCGGACTGGCGCTAGATAAAGCTAATTGCCGTACGTTGACATCACCTATCGGCGCAAGCAACTACGCCTATTGTCAAACCCAGCCGCTAGTTCCGTAGAATCTAATATTCATCACGATTGGCTTCGATCAACTCAGCATACCAACGAGCAGAGGCTTTAGGTGTCCGCCGCTGGGTATCAAAATCCACCCTCACGATGCCGAAACGACTTTGATAACCGGCGTTCCATTCAAAGTTATCTAATAGCGACCAAACGTAATAGCCACGCACATCCGCACCTTCGTGCACAGCCTCGGCCATGGCCACTGCATGATCTTGCAAATAATTGAGGCGATGTTCATCTTGGACAAAGCCGTTGTCATCGGCTTGTTCCTTTTCACTACCACAGCCATTTTCGGTGACGTAGATTGGCAAATTATAACGGTGATGAATGTACAACAATTCTTGCTTGAATTGTTCCGGATCAACTGACCAATTTAATTCTGAATGCCGTGATCCTTCCGGAAACGCGCCAAAGTGAAAGCCCAAACCACAACTCGGATCGATCTTGGCCCACAGAGGCCCATAATAGTTAAGTCCGAACCAATCTAAGGGACGGCAAATCAGACTTAGATCGCCGGCCATTATATAAGGCTCGATATCACTAATGCATGACGCAGGATACACACCTAGAATCTGCGGATCGGGGAAAATCTGGTTCCAATGAGTATTCATAAGCTCTACAGCAGGCTGATGGTCTATATCGTATTGCTGTGCAAAAACGGGTTGGCAATTATGAATAACACCCAAAGAAGCATTGGGAACTAGCGAGCGCAAAACGTCTATACCCGTACCATGGGCCAAGTTCTGATGATGAACTGCTTTGTAATAATTAGAAAGCTCGGTTGACAACGGTGGACTCCACCCCCACTGAAAACCACACAGAGTTGAAACGTTCTGCTCGTTAAACGTGGCCCAACGTTTGACTCTATCACCATAACGACGCGCCACCAACATGGCGTAATCAGCAAACCAACCACGGCTATCACGATTAGTCCAGCCGCCTAAATCCGCTAGGGCTTGAGGCAAATCCCAGTGATAAAGGCAAATGCATGGATCAATCCCCACCTCCAACAAACCATCGATCAACCGATCATAAAAATCCAGCCCCTTTTCATTAGGGGCGCCACGGCCATGGGGTAAAACCCTCGGCCAAGCAATGGAGAACCGATAAGCCTGAATGCCCAACTCAGTCAACAACCGAATGTCTTCACCATATCGGTGATAATGATCACAGGCTTCATCACCAGACTGCCCATTAGCAATTCGATCCTTCATTTTACAAAAAGTATCCCAAACACTGGCACCACGACCATCCTGATTGGTCGCACCTTCAATCTGATAGCTAGACGTGGATGCCCCCCAAATGAATCCAGAGGGTAAATCCAGATTAAGCATGGAAGATGGTGTGATAATGGCTTTCATGGTAATTCCTAAAGCAATACATTATTATGCGCACATACTATGAGCGAATAACTAATCTGTCAAATTAAGAACCCAACCGGCCTCACATGCACCGGTAAAGAGTGCTAAACTTTAGTCACACAAATTACATTAAGACCACTACCCAAGGTATTAGTAAGCCTCTAAATTCTCATCATAAAGACAGACAACTATTTTGTATGTTTACTAAAACTTATTCTCAAGAACTTTTAATCTTAGTATGAGAACTTTAATAGCTGTGGGCAGGAAATAGAATAAGGTGGAGGTGCAATCTTTTAGGGTAGATTACCTAACAACAAAGTTGCACTCCTAAAAAACAATTAGAAGCACAATAAAATATTTAGTTTACTCATTAAAATGTTTAACAACGTCCCTAAAACCCGCTACCGGACTCCCCATTACATTTCAGCACAGTGCCCAACATAATTCCAAGATCAGCATCGGTATGATGATGACTACCCAGATTATTGCAGTGATTGTCATTGTATTAACCAGTAAACCTAAACCACTCCTCTATAATACCAATCTACAACGATTAATCGGCGATACGCTCAACCAATAACTGTACTAATTGTAAAGCGCCTTTAAGATTATAAGTCCATAACTTAAGCTTTACCAAGTAGCTCGATGCGCGGCTAAAAACGCCGCATAATGATAGGTTAATTGATCATGAGCATTACCGTCAGGATGCTTTAAATAAGCTTGTTCCAAAGTACCCTGCACTGCCCGAGCCCAAGGCGAATTGGGGATATGATCATAAAGCACATACCCTGACAATCCAATCATCTTTTGACCCAAACTATTATTAGCCTTAAGAGCCGCACCGTAAGGATTAGAATGCGGCAAACCTACCGTAGGCAATTGCAAATCTGCCCAATTATTATCAGGTAAGATAATTAAATCTTGCTGATTAGCAAAAGAAATAAGCACTGCAGGCCAGCCTAAAATCACTATTAAGGCCTGTACAGCAAACCGGCCCTTTAGTGCCCAAAATAGCGCGTAACTCATTAGTGCAAAAAAGACTGCCGCACTCACAAACAGCTCAGGGAATATTTTTAAAGGCACATCAAACCCGAAAGCATCAAACAATAATTCTGTGTAGCAAGATACAGTCGCTGAAAAAACGACAATCGGGAAATACGCAATTCGAAATGCTAATAATTGTAAACCCATAAACCCATACCGTTTTATTTTTGACAATTGCTTAGCTCCCCATACAGACACACACGTAAATGCAACCAATCCGGCAGCATGGAAACCGACTAACAATTGCCATGCTTGAGCGTTAGGATTTAATTCAACGCTAATACCAAACAAAGCCAGTAATAGTAATAACAATAGTGGGATAAATTTCAAAAGATTACCCCATAACTCGCTGCCACACCTGAATCACTTGTTGACTTAACTCAGCCACTGTTTGTGAATTAACCAGTACACTCTCACCTTGTAAAACCTGCTGGTGTCCGGTATCTCGGTAAATACAATAAGCTTTAGTTAATAAATCGGCTTGATCTTTAGTAAAAAAGCCAACGGCTTCTAGCGTAGTTAATAAACGCACATTATCGGTATAAAGCGTCAACACAGGATATGTTGCAGCGTTTGCTAATACACCAAACTGCACCATAAACTCAATATCAACAATACCACCTTGGCTGTGCTTTAAATCAAACTGATTTTGTGCTTTAGTTGCTAAGGCAGTCCGCATTTTCTCGCGCATATCTCGCACTTCAGTTTTTAAGTTTTCTAAATCTCTAGGCAAACTTAATATACGAGCGCGGATGACTGCATAAGCTGTTTTTAAATTTATATCACCGGCTATAAATCGGCCACGCACTAAAGCTTGATGCTCCCATGTCCATGCTTCATCATGTAAATACTGCGCATAAGTATGAATCTGGGTAACCAATAATCCCGAGTTACCATTGGGCCGTAAACGCATATCCACGTCATACAACACACCGGATAACAATTTGGTATCTAAGATATGCCGCACCTTTAGGCCCAAACGCCCATAAAATTGCATACAAGAAATGGG
>CAIVAH010000161.1 GCA_903903765.1 uncultured Methylococcaceae bacterium | reverse complement strand
ATGCCTGTAACTATAATTAATTAATCTAGATATATTTTTCTTGGTCATGTCACAGTTAACTAATTCATAAGGCATAAGCTCTGGCACAACTTCCCAAATCAAAGCTCTACCCACTGTGGTTTGAACCCTATATGTCTTTTCAACCAATATTCCTGATTCACTTTTAGTTTTTTCAGTAATTCTCAATTGAATCTTCGACTGTAATTCAACCGATTTCACCATAAGTGCTTTATGTATTTCCCCTAAACTTCCAAATATGGAACCATCACCTTTTGCATTTATTTTTTCACGACTTATGTAATACAGCCCTAAAACAACATCTTGTGAAGGGTTAATGACTGGCTCGCCATTTGCTGGAGACAATATATTATTTGTTGCCATCATCAATGTCCTAGCTTCTAATTGCGCTTCTATTGATAATGGAATATGTACTGCCATTTGATCGCCATCGAAATCAGCATTAAAGGCACTACAAACAAGTGGATGCAAATTAATTGCTTTGCCTTCTATTAAAGTTGGCTCGAATGCTTGTATACCAAGTCTATGCAATGTTGGCGCCCTATTTAATAAAATTGGATGCTCGCGAATCACCTCTTCAAGAATATCCCAAACCTCTGGGCCTTCCCTTTCCACCATTTTTTTGGCTGCTTTGATTGTAGTAGCTAAACCACGTAATTGTAATTTACTAAAAATAAATGGCTTAAATAATTCTAATGCCATTTTTTTTGGCAGTCCACATTGATGTAATCTTAAAGTAGGTCCAACTACGATTACTGATCGCCCAGAATAATCAACCCGCTTTCCTAAAAGATTTTGACGGAATCTACCTTGCTTTCCTTTAATCATATCCGCCAAGGATTTTAATGGTCTTCTATTAGTTCCTGTTATCGCTCTACCACGTCTACCGTTATCTAATAGTGCATCAACAGATTCTTGCAACATTCTCTTTTCATTTCTTACAATGATATCTGGCGCATTCAAATCCAATAATCTATTCAATCGATTATTTCTATTTATTACTCTGCGGTATAAATCATTTAAATCTGAAGTTGCAAATCTTCCACCATCTAAAGGCACTAATGGTCTTAATTCAGGTGGCAAAACAGGTAAAACTTTTAAAATCATCCATTCTGGACGATTGTTTGAACTTAGCAATGCTTCCATTACTTTAAGTCGCTTTGAATATTTTTTTATTTTTGTTTCAGAAGTTGTTGAATTTATTTCTTCCCGCAAAATATTTACTTGATCTTTTAAATTAATTGCTTTCAAAAGATCATAAATTGCTTCTGCACCCATTTTTGCAATAAAATCATCACCATGCGCATCAACAGCCTCTAAATATTCATCATCTGTTAATAAATGACCTTTTTCTAACGGCGTTAAACCGGGATCAAGTATTACGAATGATTCAAAATAGAGAACTCTCTCAATTTCACGTAAAGTCATGTCTAACAATAACGCTATTCTCGATGGTAGCGATTTTAAGAACCAAATATGAGCCACCGGACTCGCTAAATCAATATGCCCCATTCTTTCGCGACGAACCTTAGATAAGGTTACTTCAACACCACATTTTTCACAGATTACGCCGCGATGCTTAAGTCTTTTATATTTTCCACATAAACATTCATAATCACTAACTGGCCCAAAAATCTTTGCGCAAAACAGACCATCACGTTCTGGTTTAAAAGTTCTGTAATTGATAGTTTCTGGTTTTTTTACTTCTCCATACGACCAAGAACGTATCATATCTGGCGAAGCCAAACCAATGCTTATACCATCAAAATCGTCTGCACGACCTTGTCTTTTAAGAAAATTCATCAAATCTTTCAAGAGCTTTTCCTCTTTTATTAGGTTCTATAAATATCCAATATATTGTGTATACTTACCTTAAAATTTAAATTAAGGAAGTTTTCTATATATATTTATGATTGGATATGTAGAGTTTATTTTTGAAATTAATCAATTTAAATAGGTTTTCTATCTATTCTCTTTGTAATTCAATATTAACTGCTAATGAGCGTATTTCTTTAATAAGTACATTAAATGACTCCGGCATACCTGCCTCCATTTTATGATCACCATCAACGATGTTTTTGTACATTCTAGTTCTACCAGTAACATCATCAGACTTAACTGTTAACATTTCTTGTAGTGTATATGCAGCACCATACGCTTCTAAGGCCCATACTTCCATCTCCCCGAAACGCTGCCCACCAAACTGAGCTTTACCACCTAATGGTTGTTGCGTAACAAGACTATAAGGACCAGTAGATCTAGCATGCATCTTATCATCAACTAAATGATTCAATTTCAACATATACATATAACCTACTGTAACTTCACGCTCAAATGGTTCTCCTGTCAAACCATCGTACAATGTAACCTGACCGTGTTCTGGCAGATCCGCAAGTCTTAACATATTCCTAATATCTTCTTCACTTGCACCATCGAATACCGGTGTTGCCATTGGGACACCACTCACTAAATTATTAGCCATCTCTAGTATTTCATGATCAGAAAAACTTTCTAAATCTTCTTTTCGACCACTACTATTATAGATTTTATCTAAATAATCTCTTATTCCGCGAACTTTAGTTGATTCAGCTTCATATTTTTCTTGAAGCATTTTACCAATTTTAATTCCCAGACCTTTTGCTGCCCATCCTAAATGAGTTTCTAAAACCTGACCAACATTCATTCTTGATGGAACACCTAATGGATTTAACACGATATCAACTGGGTTACCATCTGCGGTATAAGGCATGTCTTCAATTGGTCTAATCATTGAAATAACGCCCTTATTACCGTGTCTACCTGCCATTTTATCGCCTGGTTGAATCCGTCTTTTAACAGCAAGATATACTTTGACCATTTTTAGAACACCAGGAGCCAGATCATCTCCCATTGTTATTTTTTTTCTCTTAACCTCGAATCGCTCATCTATATCTTTTCGTTGCTGCTCTACCTGAGTTGCAACAGTCTCAAGTTGTAGATTTAAGTCTTCATCCTTCATCTTGATTTTCAACCAATCTGAGTGACGTATTTCTTCCAAATACTCAGTAGTAATTTCAGTACCAGCTTTCAAACTATTTGGTCCAGATTGAGCTACTTTACCTAATAGCAATTTTGCTACGCGTGCAAAAATATCTTCTTCCAATATTTTCAATTGGTCATCAAGATCTTTTCTGTATCTATTGATTTCTTCTTGTTCGATATCAAGTGCTCTCTGATCTTTTTTAACACCATCTCGTGTGAAAACTTGTACATCAATTACAGTACCTTCGATACTACCAGGAACACGTAATGAGGTATCCTTAACATCAGCTGCTTTTTCTCCAAAAATGGCCCGTAATAATTTCTCTTCTGGCGTTAATTGTGTTTCTCCTTTGGGAGTCACTTTTCCAACTAGAATATCTCCACCTTTTACCTCAGCACCAACATAAACTATTCCAGATGCATCTAACTTAGATAATGCTTCTTCACTTACATTTGGAATATCTGCAGTTATCTCTTCCGGACTATGCTTTGTATCCCTAGCTACGCAAGTTTTTTCTTCTATATGAATGGTAGTAAAACGATCTTCTTTAACAACTCTTTCTGAAACTAATATAGAATCCTCAAAGTTATACCCATTCCATGGCATGAATGCTACTAGCATATTTTGACCTAATGCTAGTTCACCCATATCAGTTGATGGTCCATCTGCCAAAATATCACCCGAACTAACAATATCACCAAGTTTTACTAAAGGTTTTTGATTTATACAAGTATTTTGATTTGATCTGGTATATTTAGTAAGATTATAGATATCAACCCCAGGAGCACCACTCGCTGTTTCTGTATCATTAACTCTTACAACTATTCTTGCTGCGTCAACTGCTTCAATTCTGCCACCTCGGGTTGCTACAACAGTAACTCCAGAATCCTTAGCGACAATTCGCTCCATTCCAGTACCTACTAATGGCTTCTCGGCTCTTAATGTAGGAACAGCTTGTCGTTGCATATTCGACCCCATCAAGGCCCGATTAGCATCATCATGTTCTAAGAATGGGATAATCGATGCAGCAACCGATACAATTTGTTTTGAAGATACGTCCATATATTGAACTGTATCTGACATTGCCAATG
This sequence comes from uncultured Methylococcaceae bacterium, assembly GCA_903903765.1. Lineage (GTDB taxonomy): Bacteria > Pseudomonadota > Gammaproteobacteria > Methylococcales > Methylomonadaceae > Methylobacter_C. The sequence goes on along the minus strand of CAIVAH010000161.1, from coordinate 1,987 downwards.
CAAATTCGTCTTTATGCCTACACGAAACTAAACCCTCAACTAGCTTACCCTGTTCGTCAACAGCAACACTAGCTTGAGCAATAACAAATTCACCTTCTTCTATTGCGGATAAATAATCTACTTGATCAGTTACCACACCGTTTATCACTTTTCTATAAGGTGTTTCTAAAAATCCATAACTATTGGTACGAGCATAAACAGACAACGAGTTTATAAGCCCAATATTCGGACCCTCAGGTGTTTCAATTGGACAAACTCGTCCGTAATGTGTTGCATGAACATCACGAACCTCAAAACCTGCCCTTTCTCTAGCTAAACCACCAGGTCCCAATGCCGATACTCGTCGCTTGTGTGTAACTTGTGATAATGGATTATTTTGATCCATAAACTGTGAAAGCTGGCTGGAGCCAAAAAACTCTTTAACAGCTGCAGATACTGGTTTTGCATTAATGATTTCTTGCGGCATCAATCCTTCAGAATCAGCTAGTGTTAAACGTTCTTTAACAGCACGCTCAACTCGAACCAGTCCAACCCTAAATTGATTTTCAATCATTTCACCAACAGACCTAACTCGTCTATTTCCTAAATGGTCAATATCATCAACTGTGCCATTTCCATTACGAATGGATATTAATTCTTTTAAAACATCGATAATATCGTCTTTAGTTAAAGTTCCTGCACCAACTGTTTCATCTCGACCAAGTCTCCGATTAAATTTCATTCTACCGACTGTTGATAAATCATAACGATCATCAGTAAAAAATAAATTATGAAATAAATTCTCTGCCGACTCTTTAGTGGGTGGTTCACCAGGTCTCATCATTCGATAAATTTCAACTAATGCTTCTAATGAGTTTGATGTTGTATCCAATCTCATTGCGTTACTGATGTATGCACCATTATCAAGATCATTTACGAATAATGTATTGAATTCAGTTACATTATTTTCTATCAACTTATCTATTAGCAATGTTGTTAATTCATCATTTACATTTGCTATTAATTCACCAGTAGTTTCATCAATTATATTATGACTTAAAATCTTGCCTATTAAATATTCTTTAGGCACAACAACTTCAGTCAATTCTGCTTTATTCATTTCACGAATATGTTTAGCAGTAATACGTCTACCTTCTTCAACTAAAACATTATTTCCCTGTTTTATATCAAATGCTGCTATTTCACCACGCATTCTCTCCGGAATTATGTGAAATAGACAAATCTCTTTATTGAAGCTAAATTTATTTGTTTCGAAGAAAATATTAATCATTTCCTCGTTATCATAACCTAAGGCTCTTAATAAAATAGTAGCTGGTATTTTTCTTCGACGATCTATTCTTACGTAAACACAGTCTTTGTGGTCAAATTCAAAATCCAACCAAGAACCTCTATATGGAATTACTCTTGCATTGAATAGTAATTTACCGGATGAATGTGTTTTGCCTTTATCATGATCGAAAAATACGCCAGGTGAACGATGTAATTGCGAAACAATTACTCTTTCTGTTCCATTAATAACAAAAGTTCCATTGTCAGTCATCAATGGAAGCTCACCCATGTATACTTCTTGTTCGCGAATATCTTTTACTACTTTAGCATTTGCAGACGCTTCTTTGTCATATATAACTAATCGAACTAAAACTCGCAATGGAGCAGCATAAGTTGCCCCTCTTTGTTGACATTCTCTAACATCAAACGTAGGCTCACCAAGCCTATAATTTACATATTCTAGAACGGCATAACCCGAGTGACTTTCTATCGGAAATACACTTGAAAAAGCAGCATGTAACCCATTAGATTCACGCTTTTCAGGTGTTACTCCAGACTGCAAAAATCCCGCATATGAATTAATTTGTGTTGCTAGGAGATAGGGAACTTCTAATACTTCAGTACTTTTCCCAAAATTATTTCTAATACGTTTTTTTTCTGTAAAAGAATAAGACATATCGCTTCCAAACTTTTTCGTCATGATTTATTTCTACTGTGT
>CAIVAH010000160.1 GCA_903903765.1 uncultured Methylococcaceae bacterium | reverse complement strand
TCTTCAGAATGCGTGCTGTGATAGTTGTCAAAAGCCACACCAAATTCAGTAAAGTCAGCAAGATGATCTTTACCAACTTGTGCAATTAGTTCTTCTGGAGGAATTCCTAAGCTATCTGCTTTTAGCATGATAGGCGTGCCATGAGTGTCATCCGCACATACAAAATAACAAGAGTTGCCGCGTTGTTTCTGAAAGCGAACCCAAATGTCGGTTTGAATATATTCAACAAGATGACCTAAATGAATTGGGCCATTTGCGTAAGGTAGAGCACTAGTGACAAGGATTTTTCTTTCTGACATGGTGTAAATAAATAAAAATGTACGTAAAATTTAATACTGAGATTATCGCATAAAATTATCAATCTATTGAGTGCTGGCACCCTAAAAAAGGAATTTCTCTAAAAAAACGGTAGAATGTCACTATCAAAATTATTTATTAAGCAGTATAGATTAATATTCAGACGGAATTTACATGAAGCAAATAGAAAAGATCGATGTTGAAAATATTTTAAAAACAGTAATAGATCCTAATCATGGCTTTGATTTAGTGACTGCTAAATCAGTAAAAGCAATGAATATTCAAGGCTCATGTGTCAGTGTTATTTTGGAGCTTGGTTATCCGGCAAAAAGCACGAAGGAACATTTAAAATCTCTAGTAATTGAGGCTTTATTAAAATTAGATGGAATTACTGATGTTTCTGTCGATATTTGTGTAAAAATCCTATCACATGCTGTTCAGCAAGGATTAAAGCCGCAACCCAATATTAGAAATATTATTGCAGTGGCTTCTGGTAAAGGGGGAGTTGGTAAATCAACGACTACAGTTAATTTAGCGTTAGCTTTAGCTGCAGAAGGCGCTAAAGTAGGCATATTAGATGCTGATATATATGGCCCTAGTATTCCAACTATGATGGGTTTATCTGGTAGACCTGATTCGGTTGACAATAAAACTATACTGCCTAAAGTAGCCTATGGTTTACAAACCATGTCAATAGGCTATTTAGTTGAGCCTGATCAAGCTATGATTTGGAGAGGGCCTATTGCAACTAATACGTTGCAACAATTATTAAGAGACACTAATTGGGATAACTTAGATTATTTATTTATTGATTTGCCACCTGGTACCGGTGATATTCAATTAACCCTAGCGCAACAAATTCCGGTAAGTGGTGCAATCATTGTTACTACACCTCAAGACATTGCTTTAATTGATGCGCAACGCGGCTTAGCAATGTTTGAAAAAGTAAACGTGCCTGTTTTAGGTATTGTTGAGAATATGAGTATGCATATTTGTAGCGAATGTGGGCATGCAGAAGCCATATTTGGTTCAGGCGGTGGGGCAGCAATGTCAGAAAAAAATAAGGTAGAATTTTTAGGCGCCTTACCTTTAGATATTAGCATCCGCCAAAATGCAGATTCAGGAAAGCCAACCGTAGTTGCAGATCCTGATGGACGCGCTGCGGAGTTGTATAAAGAGATAGCCAGAAAAACGGCGGCGAAATTAGCCTTAACCACGAAAGATTACAGTACACGTTTCCCTAATATAACGGTACTTAATTCATAAAACTGGTTTTTATCTGGTATTAAATGTTAGTCTATGTTAATAAAATTAATAGTGTAGTAGTGAGAGAATAAATAGTATGGGTATAAAGTCTGATAAATGGATTCGTCGTATGGCGGAAGAACAAGGAATGATAGAGCCGTTTGAAAGTGGTCAAGTGCGAGATTCCGAACATGGTCGAGTTATATCCTATGGCACCTCAAGTTATGGTTATGATGTGCGATGTTCAGATGAGTTTAAAATTTTTACAAATATTAATTCAGCGATTGTAGATCCGAAAAACTTTGATCCAAATAGTTTTGTCGACGTTAAATCTGATGTATGTATTATCCCACCTAACTCTTTTGCTTTAGCTCGAACTGTTGAATTCTTTAGAATCCCTAGAGATGTCTTAACGGTATGTTTAGGTAAATCTACTTATGCACGCTGTGGGATTATCGTTAATGTGACCCCCTTGGAACCTGAGTGGGAAGGTCACGTGACATTAGAGTTTTCTAACACAACTACTTTACCCGCTAAAATATATGCAAATGAAGGGGTTGCGCAGATGTTGTTTTTTGGCGGAGATGAAGTGTGTGAAACTTCTTATAAAGACAGAGGTGGTAAATATCAAGGTCAAAGAGGTGTCACCTTACCAAAAGCTTAACTAAAAATTGGTTAAGCTACAGAATTTAAGATGCTTTAGTTGTCGGTGGTAGTTGTACAAAATAACCTTGCGTTTTTAAACTACTTATTACTTTTGAAGCATCTTCTTTAGCTAATTTACGATCTTCTGTTAGCTCAATTTCCATCACTAGTTCTAATTTACCAAATTGGGTTAATAACGCTTCTGGAATAGCAGTAAAATCATCTTTACTTACTGTATATAGGTAGAGAAATTCTTTCTTTAAGCTTTTGTGGATGAAACATTGCATGACGGTTATTAAAGTAATTACAAATCGTGCATTTTAACCTTATTTAATTTCCTCATCTTTATATTTCTGAATCTATTATGGATAAATCTTTTTTTAACTTTGAACAGTTTTTTAGATCAGCATGCTTATTCGAAGCTTCATTGAGTGTGTTAGCAATATTGTTAGGTTTATTTGTTAATGTTAATCCCTTCGAAAACTTACATTTTTCTGAAATTGGCATTGTCTATGGCGTCATAGGGACGGCACCATTATTTATAATGTTTGTATCTTTAGAAAAGATACAGGTCGATTCTATAAGTAAAATTAAAGACTTACTCCTTAATACATTAGGCTCCACTTTACATAAATATCATTGGACAGATTTATTAATATTGGCAGCAATTGCTGGTTTTTCGGAAGAATTATTATTTAGAGGTTTTTTACAACCATGGATTGCGAATTCATGGGGGGGAATGGCAGGTCTTATATTAAGCAATCTGATTTTTGGTTTAGTGCATGCTGTAACACCTCTTTATGCCATATTGGCCACATTAGTTGGGATATATCTTGGTTTATCATTAGATATTACCGGTGAAACAAATTTATTCGTGCCGATTATTATTCATGGTCTTTATGATTTTCTAGCTTTTTTAGCATTAATGCGTACTTATAAAGCTAGAATATAATAAAAATACTTCT
>CAIVAH010000159.1 GCA_903903765.1 uncultured Methylococcaceae bacterium | reverse complement strand
GGTGTCGCAATAAAAGAGTTGCCACCCGCATACGCTAAACCAGACCCCATACCACCTAAAAAGTTAGCCGCTATACCATTTTCTAGTGAATTGGTTAAGCCTGACAAATCTGCATTAACACCCGCAGAACTGCTATTTAAACTACCGATAGCAATTAGTTGGCCCGAGGTAATTGCTGCTTGGGCAGCTGTTGTGAAAATTAATGAACTAATGGCAGTTGAAAGTATAAGCTTTTTTAACACAGTAACTCCTAAAACAGATTAAAATATACTTATAATCTATTTTTTTTGTTACGGCTATGTGACTATTAAGTTATATTTATATGACATCTTAGTTAAATGTAATACAGAAAATATGACAGAAAAAAGTAAATTAACCTAAAAAATGACAATTTTTAACTGCCCTATCAGCGCTGCTTACTATTAGCAAGCATTATTGATCGGTAAAAAAGCATGCCAACGCACTCAGCTAGTCTGACTGATACATAGGCAAGTATAAAAAATAAAAACTGATGCCTAAAGAGCGCTTAACCAGAACGTACGACTAGCTTTTCTAGGCACCGCAGTGGTCAATCAGCGTAACGGTGCGATTATTAATCAAGGATAGTCCTGTCGAGTTGGCCTCACCATTATCTCGCTGATATGCACATGGGGTGGTTGGCTCAACATAAAATAGATAGTATTGGCGATATCTTCACCCACCAATAAAGGCCCAAATTTTTCGTTAAAACCATCCACCATGGCATCACTATATCCAGCCGCCTCTTGAAAGCCACTCAACAATAAACCCGGCTCAATCAATGATACCCGAATCCCCTTTGGACCTATTTCTCGACGAAGGCCTTCGGCTAAGGCATGCACAGCAAATTTAGTTGCCCCATACACAGCACTAAAAGGTGAAATATTTCGCCCCACTACTGAACCTATAATAATGATGTCAGCAGGGACATTCGGATACTGATCAGCTTGAGATGCCACCATCAAACGCGCCGATTTTTGTAATAATTCCAACGTGCTAGTGACATTTATTTGTAAAATTTTTTCAAATTCCACTATATCACTTTCCATCACGGAACCACCCAAACCCCGTCCTGCATTGGCAATAATAATATCGGGATATTTGCCAAACCGCGCTTGAGCTGCCGCAAATAAACGGTCAATAATGCCTGCAGAAGTAATATCACCAGCCACCCCAATAAAATTGGGGCCCAGCTCATCAGCTAAGGCAACTAACTTTTCAGCATTACGCCCCGTACCCACAACGCTTATACCTGCTGCAACTAACTTTCTGGCGGTTGCCTCACCAATCCCCGATGTCGCACCCGTTACCATAGCAAGACGCTTTAGCGTTTGTTGCATCGACCCTCCAGTCATTCATTTAATTGTTAAGCGTAAACCAAAAATTCACGCATCATACCCATATCTTCATGTTCAAGATTATGACAGTGATACATAAATAAGCCGGTAAAATCTTCAAACGGCTTAATAATTCTAACCGTTTCACCCGGCATGACCAATACCGTATCTTTTAAACCCGTATCAATAAAACCATCCCGCACGGTCGCATAATCTTCTGTATGATTAGCGTTAATAGTACGGCTCACAATCTGAAACTGTTGGCCGTGCAAATGTATCGGATGCGCCATTGCCATCATCATGCCCATTCCTCTCCCATGGCCACCTGCCCCATGATTATGAAATATTTCCATTAACTGTAGACTGTTAAGCTTAATACGCTCTGTGGGTAAAGGCTCATTAAATGCATAGGCTTTACCATTAAGCAACATAGCCATAGGACTTTCAGAAATGGCTATAGGTAAGGGTTTATTTGGATTAGCAGTATTGCTTACCGAATGAGTGGCAATAGTCGATAATTTACTCGGTAACTTTGGACTATCACTCACCTTTTTAGTGACACGGGCCGTAAAAATAGCGAACTCACTACCAACCGGCAATTGATTAGCATGCATCATCATGCCGCCCATCCGCTCAGCCATTTTAGGCAATACCCCAGAAAAAGCTAAACTACGTAAGACCAATGATGAGCCGACATTTCTACCACTAAAATCAGCCCACACATCTAAACGCTCACCCGGCGCTAACATTACATACGGCTTGACTTCAGGTTGCGCTAACAACCCCCCATCTACACCCAGCACCGTAAGCGGTGTACCATCATCCCATGCCAATTTATAAATACGCGCATTAGAACCATTTAAAACGCGTAACCGATATGCCCGACTTTCTACGTCAATTTGGTAATTAGCATGGCCATTAACCAAAATTTGCTCACCATAAAGTCCCAGCATGTGATCATGACGATTACGGGCATAGACTAATTGGTTTTGTTGATCAAACCGGCGATCTTGAATAACAATAGGCAATTCGTAAGCACCAGACGGTAACTCTAAAGCGGTTTCTTCTGCATCTCTGACAAATAACGCACCCGCTAAACCATTATAAACCTGCGTAGCGGTAGCTTCGTGCGCATGAGGGTGATAAATATTCATCCCTGCCCTATTCAGCACTTCAAATTCATACACTAATACAGCACCGGGCATAATGGCATACTGCGGATGTCCATCCATATTGGCCGGCACATGTAAGCCATGCCAATGCGTAACAGTAGGCTCGGGTAATTGATTGTACAGATTGATTCTAACTTTTTGACCTTGATGTAAATTGATTAACGGTCCTAAGTAAGAACCCGGAATATCGATGAGTGTGTCTTTAGGCCCTGTTTTTAATTGCGCAGAATAATGTTGAACCTTAGTGTTTTGCCCAGGTAATATCGACACGGATCCCAGACTACAAAACAAATCAAACTCCACATCGGCTTTAAATTGGGGATTAGCTTTGTTCGGCGTCACTTTCGGAAAACCTTGCATATCGCCCATCGCGGCGACAAATTTAGGCAAACTAGCATAAGCCGCCAAACCGATAGCCGATTGACCTAAAAATCGGCGGCGCTGAATATTTGTTACCGTTGTCATATTAACCTCCTAAGCTAAAAAGACCCTTTCATTATAATTATTAGGGTTTATGAGTAACTGAGTGTATAGGAGTTAATTTTAGGGCACAAGCATAAGATTCATATTATGAATCGTACACAATTGGCAATTATTTAGTATCATTACGCATCAAAATACCAGTTACGCGTTAAATCAGCGCATGAATTAACAGACACCCACTTTTGTCTTGAGCATAGATGCCGCTAATGAATACCTTTTTTGAAGTTTTTCCTTGGAGCAAGAATCTAGAAACTGGCATTGCCCAGATTGATGAGCAACACCAAGAACTAGTCAAGCTTTTAAATTTATTAGCGGCGCATTTAGCAGACCGCTCTAATTCAGTTGACCTAGAGAAGATCTTCAAAGATTTAGTTGACTACACCGACTACCACTTTACTTGTGAAGAAGTGATTTGGAAAAGCTACTTCAAAGAAGATCCATGGTATCAAAATCATCATCAGACCCATCTAAGCTTTATTAAAAAGATTAATGAGTTACAGAGTCAGGCCGGCACTAAGTCATTAGATGAAACCCTAGCCGATATACTCGGCTTTCTAACACAATGGCTGGCTTATCACATTTTAGATACCGACAAACGGATGGCAAAAGCCGTGCAAGGTCTCGAAAACGGCCATACTTTAGACAGCGCCAAAGCACAAGCCAATCTTGAAATGAGTGTTGCAATGAAGACGCTGATTGATACTGTTTTAAACATGTATGACAGCCTATCCACTCGTACCATAGAACTGCTCAGAGAAAAATCCGAACGAATTCGTGCAGAAACTGCACTAAAAGCCAGTGAGCAGCGTTGGCAATTTTTACTTGATCAATCCGGTGACGAGCTATGGGATTGGAACATTACTAATGATGAAGTTTACAAATCTTCAGGTAGCGTCAATTTTTTAGACTTAATCAGCAATAAAACTGATAAGCAAAATACAGCTATTATCCACCCAGATGATCTCACCCGTTTTGATGAAGGCCTGCAAGCGCATCTTGATGGAAATACGACACTTTTTACCAACGAACATAGAGTTATTAACTCTGATAAGAGTTGGTCATGGATGTTCACCCGAGGTAAGGTCATCCAACGTGATGACCAGGGTTCAGCTCTGCACATGATTGGCACCCATACCAATATCACCGATCGTGAAATGGCTCTAATAGTGTTTAATAATTCTCACGAAGGGATGTTGATTACCGATAGAGACAACCTAATTATTTCAGTTAACCCCGCCTATACAAAAATTACGGGCTACACCGCTGAAGAACTGATTGGCAAAGACCCTAAAGTATTGAGTTCTGGTAAGCAGGATAAAGCTTTTTACCAAAATATGTGGGAGCAGTTGAACCACATGGGGCATTGGTCTGGTGAAATTTGGAACAGACACAAAACTGGGGAACTCTTTTTAGAATGGCTCAGTATTAATAGTATCTATGAACCTAATGGTGCTATCCATTATAGAATTGCGATTTTTTCTGATATCACGAATCAAAAACACAATGAAAGCTTAATCTGGCAACAAGCTAATTTTGATGCCTTAACCGGTTTACCCAATCGAAACATGTTGATGGAGCGCATTCATCAACAACTACAAAAGAACCAGTTATCTGGCTTATCTATGGCCTTATTAATTGTGGACTTAGACCGATTTAGAGAAATTAATAATGTTCATGGCCATGTGGCTGGTGACTTTGTTATTAAGGTTATAGCGCAACGCTTACAAAGTTGCGTTCGAGATATAGATACCGTTGCCCGTATGGGCGGTGGCGAATTTGCCATCATTTTAAATAACTTGGATGAGATTGGTTTAGCAGATCGCGTCGCCCAATCTGTCTTAGACAGCTTAACCGCACCCCTGTATCTTGAAAAAGAAACGATTTACCAATCTGCCAGTATTGGCATCACTGTTTCACCAGCAGACGGTGCAGATGCAGCGACCTTGATTAAAAATGCCGAACAAAGCATGTATAAATCGAAGCATGAAGGTCGCAATAGATATTGCTATTTCACTAAACTGATTCAAGATGAGGCACAAGTCAGAGCATTATTTACCCATAATCTCTATAAAGCGATTCAAGCTGATCAATTTGTGATTCATTATCAACCTATTCTGGAACTCACCACCGGCGCAATTCATAAAGCAGAAGCCTTGATTCGCTGGCAACATCCTGAATTGGGTATGATTAGTCCCGGATCATTTATCCCCATTGCTGAAGAAACCGGTTTAATTGTCGATATTGGTAATTGGGTTTTTTATACCACCACGCAACAACTAAAAAAATGGCGTAAAACCTTTGATGTAGATTTTCAAATCAGTATCAATTCTTCGCCCGTGCAGTTTTATAACGAAATAAAACACGACAGTCATCATGCTTGGTTTAAACACATGGACAAACTGGGCTTACCTAGCAATAGTATAACTATTGAAGTAACCGAAGGCTTGATGCTGAAAAATAATCAATCCGTCTCAGATCAACTCAATGAATTTAGAGAAAATGGCTTTCAATTATCTCTAGATGACTTTGGTACGGGTTATTCTTCTTTGTCTTATTTACATAAATATCATTTTGATTACATTAAGATAGACCAATCTTTTGTGCGTGATATGACCGAGACCTCGAGTCAATTGGTGTTATGTGAAGCCATTATTGTGATGGCTCACAAATTAGGTCTTAAAGTTATTGCCGAAGGCATTGAAACAGCAGAACAACGAGATTTATTAATCAAAGCAGGCTGTGATTATGGTCAAGGGTATTATCTATCCTACCCGATACCCATCGATGAATTTGAGTTACTATTGGCCAAAAATAATCAGTCTTCCAATAAAGCAACTCACTAAATCTACAACAGCGCGGGATTTTTTTTACACAAATAATGTCTGACAAGCAGATTTAATAGCGATATGCTATTCCTATATTAACTATCTGAGGATTATTAAATGTTTATACGCATAGCTTTACCCTTAGCGACGCTTTGTTTTTCCCTATTTATAAGCACTAGCAGTTTTGCAACAGAAGACCCCTCCATGCACGAAGTGTATTTAGCTGCCGAGGCAGGTAAATTCTCTGAGGCTGAAGCTATGATGGATAAAGTGCTTAAAGATCACCCTAACAGTGCTAAAGCCCACTTTGTTGAAGCAGAACTTAAAGCCAAGCAAGGCTTATTAGCAGATGCTAAAACGGAATTGAGCAAAGCCGAAAGTTTGCAACCCGGCTTAGCCTTTGTAAAACCGGAAACTTTACAACATTTAAAAACTCAATTAGCAACGTCTAGCTCTAATACTGTTATAAACAGCCCACTCGACCAAAACATTCCCGGTGCTGTTAAAGACTGGTTACCAGCACTAGGTTTATTCTTTGGTTTATTGCTCTTAATAATAGTTATCAGCTTTTTAACCAGAAGAAATAAACCCGTATTACCCAACAACTATCCCAATAACTATAACGGCAATACCCCGAACGCTAATAACACCACGCCCTATGGTAACAATGCAGGGAGCGTTATGAACCAACCCATGGGCGGCCAAAGCTCAGGTTTAATGGGCAGTCTTGCGACCGGAGCCGCATTAGGTGCAGGTGTTGCTGCAGGTGAAGCTTTAGTACACCACTTTTTAGACGGTGACGAGCGTCCAAGTCATCATCCTGATAATTTTAATAATCCAACGGTTGATCAATCTAGTTGGAATGATGATAACAACCAAAACCTTAACAGCGATATGGGCGGCAACGACTTTGGTATTGCGGATAATTCTTCTTGGGATGATGATAGTTTCAGTGATGATGGCGGTGATGACTGGACTTAAGCAACATATCCCATGAAAACCTCCAAAGACCGACATGATCAATCAGCATTTTGGAGTACTTCAATTGAGCAACAGTTCCGTTTATTAAATTCCTCACCGAATGGACTTACGGAAACGGTTGCTCAAGCTCGCCTTAAACAATACGGTTCTAATCAACTCAACGCCAAAAAACAAGCTAGTAATTTCAAGCTCTTTATTGCTCAGTTTAAAAACTCGATCATTCTCATATTGTTATTTGCCACGATTTTATCTTTCTATTTAGATCAAAAAGTCGATGCAGCTATTATCTTAACGATTATTTTTATCAGTGGCAGTCTTGGCTTTTGGCAAGAAAAAGGCGCAGCAAATGCAATCAAAGACTTGCTTGCAATCGTTCAGATTACTGTTTGCGTCCAACGTGACCATAAAATCCAAGAAATTTCTAGTGAAAAACTGGTACCGGGCGATATGATTACCTTATCAGCGGGCGACATTATTCCCAGTGATTGTTTGTTAGTACACGCAGAAAACTTGTTTATTGATGAAGCCTTACTAACTGGCGAAAGTTATCCCGTCGAAAAACAGCCCGGATTATTAACAGCTGATACGCCTTTAAGTCAACGCATTAACACCTTATGGATGGGCACGCACGTCCAAAGTGGTTGCGGTTCGGCTTTAGTAGTTGCAACAGGATCTGCCACTGAATTTGGTAAATTATCATTAAGCATTAAACAAAAAGCCCCAGAAACAGAGTTTGAGCGCGGCGTTAGGCGTTTTGGTTATTTATTGATGGAAGTCACCTTAATTCTGGTGATTTTAATATTTGCCGTTAACGTCTATCTGGCAAAACCCATTGTTGACTCTTTTTTATTCGCTTTAGCCTTAGCAGTCGGCTTAACGCCGCAACTGTTACCCGCCATCATTAGCGTTAATTTAGCGCATGGCGCCAAACGCATGGCTGCGCAAAAAGTGATTGTTAAGCAGTTAGCCTCTATTGAGAACTTTGGCAGTATGAATGTACTGTGTTCTGATAAAACAGGT
>CAIVAH010000158.1 GCA_903903765.1 uncultured Methylococcaceae bacterium | reverse complement strand
ACTACCATGCCATATTTGTCATGCAAGACATTAACCATTTTACCAGCACCCAAACCCACAATTAAGGCTCTATGCATATCTGGAGCTAACGCAGGTAACAAACCCACAATATTTTGATACGTTAGCTTATTTTCACCCGTAGAAATACCTTCTGCCCCAATCGCAGAAGCATCAGAAGTTAATACTCTAAGATCTTTAGTCTTATGATCCATGACTCGCACCCAACCATATAAACTCTCATGCTCTGACCTTACATCAAATTTACTGTTAGGATCATAAACATGACCAGCACCTGAGATTTTTGGCACCAAACTTAAACCCAGCACAACGAGCAATACAGATGGCAACAACGAAGCTTTAATTCCCAAATTTTGTTGTTCAAAAAAAGCAACAACCAATGCCAAAAAGAACAAAATAATCCCCACGCCCATAAAAATCTCTCTTGAACCCACCAAAGGAAACAAGAAAAACCCTAACACTAAAGTACCCACGACACTACCTAGAGTACTAACCGCATAAAGTGTGCCCGCACTTGAGGCCACACCTTCTAATCTAGAAGTTCCCAACTTAATGGCAAAAGGCCCCACCATCCCTAAGAAGGTTAAACTCGGTAAAAATAGCACTAAAGCACTGACAAAGGCACCCGCTCGCAAACCTAATGGATCCGTTGCTAATAATACAGGACGGGCCACCCATGGAATAATCAGTGTTAAAAAAGCAGCTAAAGCAATAATTAAGGATAAACCAGTACGCTTAGCGCAGTCTGCCCATTTACCCCCCACAAAATAACCAATTGCTAAGGCTATCATCGTGACAGAAATTAAAGAGGACCAAACATACAAACTTGCGCCATAAAAAGGCGCAATCATCCGTGTACCTAAAAGCTCAATTACCATAACAGCTGATCCTGTCATAAAAACGGTCAAAAAAAGGCCGACCCGCCCACTGGTTTGGAGAGGTTTATTACTCATTGTGCTAACCTACTTAAATTATTGAAGAAAAAAATGCCAGAAGCCTATGTTACTAAAACATATAGCTCCAAGTTGCTGATAAAGCGCCATCACGATCTAACTGATAGCCATTTACATCGGTACTGACGGGCTCTAACCACTCTACGCTTAAATTATTACCCACTAAATTACCCGTAGGTACAAAAGCATTAAGACCAAAGCCCACATCCCAATAACGACCACCATAATTCTTAGGATAATCCATGGGGCCTAAAGCTTGAACTAAACCATTATATTGATTATTAATTTTGCCCTGCTCGGTATAAACACCTCGCACAGAAGAGGACAACCAGTTAAACCACTGATAACTTCCCCAAGCCGTGGACTGAAATACATCACCTAAAGAATAACCAGAACTATTTTTGTCTTGTAAGCGTTGAGTGCCACCGACTTGTGCTCCCCAAGACCAATCGTCCCAATGCCCTGTATAAGTCAAATTAGATTTAAAATCCCAAGTACCACTACCTAGTTGCATGCCATAATCATTATAACCACCCTCCACTTGATGATTACGTCGGAGCATATTATCAACAGAGCCGGTAGGTGCTGTCGTACCCACCGTTAAATGCAGATGATTATTATCAGTGTTCCATAATTTAAATAGCGCATACATACCCGTATCACCTACACCACCGGTGCTATGACCCGCATCAACATGATGCGTAATATGAGACAACTTATTAGCGCTAAAAGCAGAAAGTCCAAAATCTGCTGGATTAGCAATTTGCCGCATCGACATATTCATATCCACAAACTGTGGCATTAGCATTAAGTTTAACCAATCAGTTGGCGCATACATTAAATCTAACATATGCATATGCATATTCATTTCTTTTGGCGTAATAAAACATTTATCAATAGGTGCAGATCCACAGCCTTGATTAACTAGGGTAGCGTCAGCAACTGCATCTTGTCCATGCAACATAGATCCTGCTTGGGAATCATGCATATAGCGATACCCCACCATAAACTTGCCAGACTTATCCAACATATGTCCAAACATGACTCCAGCGGGAATTGGCGCACCATGATCGTGGTGATGGTGATGTTCTGCATGACTTTCAGTAGCAATACTGTGACTTAAAGAGGCTAAATTAACTTTAATAGACGCATTAACAACATAATAATTAAAATTAGCGTAACTAGCTTCACCACCGCCACCCAACTTCAAATCGCCATCATGGGTATAATATTCAAAACCAGTTTCTAAGGTTACACTTTTAGCAAACTTCTTATTTAGCGAAATCCCGCCACTTAACGCTCCAAAACCTGACAAACGCTGATCACTCGAATAATTATTGGGCAATTTTAGGTAATCAGGACTGGGCTTACCGGTAGTTCCGGAGATACTTTTCTGATTAATAATTAGATAAGGCGTATAAAAATCAGCGGCTTCTTGAGAATAATAACGCACCCTTGGCGTTAGGGTCCAACCTGCACCTATAGGTTGCATCCAATCAGCAGCAAAAGTATGCGAATCAATACCCCAATCATCAGACGAAAAATGATAATCAAAATGTAAAGCCGCATCTAAAGGCTTTATATACTGCACAAATCGAGAACTGACATTGAATTGGTCTCGTTGAGTTGGTCGCTTCTCCAAAAAAGCCTTTAAATCAGCATTAACTATATTTTCAGGACGACCATCCCCAAAATAATTTTCACCATCACCAAAAGGATCAATAATGTCTGGAGTTTGATTAGGGTCGACAAAACCAACCTCAACAACTTTATAGGGGTTTGCCATATAACCTGTAGCGCGACTAAAACCCAATGAATTTTGTATTAATGTATTCTCACCCAATATTTGGGTAACACCTATATTAGGCGCCCAGTCCTGTCTCCCAGCCTGAATACGCTCACCTGAAGGACTTGCCTGATATTGGCCAGTGGCTAAATAAGCATTTTTATCGATATACGGACTCGCATCATGATCTATCAAAGCATTCGTATAACTATTCGTGTAACTTAAACCCAGATTTAAACTGGTTAACTTTTGATTAAAATCAAATCTTGCCGCCACGTTACCAAAATTTGATTCATAATCTCTCTCAACCGAAGTACCTCCACCTGCAGTGATAGCTGCCTCATCCCATTCGTAAGTTAAATTAAAATCACCTTGTCGACGCGTTTCTGGTGAAGCAACAGATATGGTATGTACTAATTGATTATTTGCGGAAAACAAAGCAATACCATCTGGAGTATAATCTACTAGCTTTTGAGCTTGCAGAGTATTTTTATCAACGTAATAATTTGAACTAATAATCGGTGATGCGCCCGTTACTGTTCCATTACTCATTAACTGTTTATTTCCGCCAAATAATAACGGTGCAGTTCCTATAGGAGTTGCGCCCGACCAAGTATCTTGGGTATATTTGAAGGCAAACTTAACTCGATCAGATAGGCTAAATTTTGCACCACCTTGCAAACTATTAACCTCTATTGGTTTTTTAGTATTAGGCACACCACCTAAATTTCTTTTACCTTCTTGATAGCGACTAAACTGAAAATCCATTTCATCATCTTCAGCCGCATTTACAATAGGAAAAACCAACCCTGGTAACAACAATGCCGCGGCAGTTAATGCCTGTATACTTGTTTTTTTTGCTTTAATAGCAGCCACAGCCACCACCACTACTCGAACTTGATCCTGAACCTGCTTCTCGGCTACCAAAATTATGTGCACGCATCTCATTTAGCATTGGAAAAGCGTCAATAGCCATTTGAGGTTTAGCCAAATTTCTTCGCTCCCAAGGTTCTAGATGTACACAGGCTATGCAAAAAATACTTATGGATATAAAAAAAAAGATTCTAGTCACTCTAGAACCTATTAATACATTAAAAACGTAAATAAACACAATTTACTCTATCTAATCATTTGGAGTTATCTATTGGCTCTGCTAATAGTTTTTCAGCTAAAGCCCTAAACTCAAGCGCCTCAGCAGGCCTAAAACCTATATGCACATGCCTTACCAAGCCTTTTCTATCAATTAGATAAGAAGAAGGCATTGCTTTAAGACCAAATTGTTTTGCGCATTGTTGCTCTGGATCAGAAGCTATAATAAAGTTCGCGGGCTGTTGCTCCAGAAACTGTTTAGATTCCTCTAGATTTTCATCTAGATTTACACCAATCACCTCTAAGCCTTGTGCCTTTAAATCTCTGCTTAAATTATTCATAAAAGGAAAAGAAGTTGCACAGGGACCACACCAAGAGGCCCAAAAATCAACGTAAACTACCTTACCTTCAAATTGCTTCAATTCTATAGTTTTCGCATCATTCAAAGACGTCAATATACATTGCGGTGCTTTTAAATTTAAATCAGTTGCATAACATTTATCAGCAAACAAAATAAACAAAAATAAACAAATTGACTCTAATGATTTTTTTAGTAGCATTTAATAATTCTTATAAATTCAACCTATTGACTTTGCAACACAGTAATTGGTTCTCCGGTCCCAGTATGCTGACCAAATTTATCTTGACAATGATAATCAAGTAGGTAATTTTCTGCGCCCGCATCGGTATGACTTACTGTAATATAAAAACTTACATCTTGAACATCCGTTGGCGTTACCACATTTAATAATTTTGATACACTTGCAGTACCATCTGCTCCTTTTGGATCTGTTACTGATACGGCCTTTCCATAAGCACCCGTATTATAAACGGTCGCATGGGCAGTTAATTTGCCACCTGTGGTCGTACCATCATTAATATCAATAAACAATGAATGAGTAGGCGTTTGAGAAAACCCAGGATCTAAAAAACAATCAACTCTTAATAGATCAGTAGCACTTGGACCGCCCAAGGCACCTATGGTGCCAATATAAGTATGTGATAAGACATTAGTCGCATAAGCACTTAAAAAAACTGATAACCCCAAAAATACTGCCGCTTTAATATTATTCATTCATTATTCCTCATTAATTTTTATTATGTTGTTTACTCAATACCCTTAATTTCATACTCGCAGTATCTCGAACCGCAGCTTCATCATCGTTTAATGCTTGCTCTAACAGTACTGGATAATCAGTACACTGTTCCAACGCCATCAAACGCACATCTAAACTTTCATCAGACAGGGCCAGTCTTAAATACGCCAATGAGTCGTTTTGATGATATTTACCCAATCCAAAGATTGCCTGAGCTCTAATCTCTGGATCCTTATCACTCATGGCTTGCATTAACTCATTTTTAACTAAAAAATCATTATTTGAGGCTAAAACTGCCAACTGCGCGATAGCTTCTTTTCTCTGGTAAGGATCTTTAGCCATAAGTAAAAAACTTTCAATAAGCTCATTTTTACTCTCATTTATGATTTTTTTATGATCTGTAGACTGCTCAAATTTTGTTTTTTGTACTAACCATATCTCAGCTATTTCCGGCATCACTAAGCTTGATTGAACAGATTCTTGATGACGAACTATCACACTATAATTTTCGCCTAACAAACAAGACATAACAGCAACGAAATCGCCAGCACAATTTACGGTCGAAATATTATCTTCATAATCATTATTATAGTGAATAATAGTCCCAGTTTTTTTACTAAACTCCTTCAATACCGCTGATAAAACCACATTATCAGTTTTTAAGTTAAATAGACTGGGTGAAAGTTGCTCGATATTTATAGAGTCTGAGTTATTAAGCTCAGTAAAAGGAATCTTATTCGAACTTAAATCAGCCACAGTAAAATCTAATAGGCACGAATATAAAATTACGAAACAAAAGACTTTTTTTAAAATCATAATTCTTATTTGTAAATGATAAAAATACTGAAACAAGGCAGACATAACAAGAAGGAATATCAGAAACCTTTATTAGAAAAAACATTACTCAATCACTAACCGTAATCCTTTTTCTTACCAAAAAAACCAAACCCTGCTAAAACACTAGCAAATAACCAAACTGCTGCAGGTAATGGCACAGCCGCAATTGGAGCTGCGGTTAAAGACACATTTCCGTTAATCGTTAACGTGTAGGGGGTATTTAACGAATAAATTTCACCAGAGCCAGACAAGTCACTTAACCCTTTAAATGCACTACTATAATCACCAGGACTGCTTGAAGAAACTGCAATTGTTTGCCCCAAAGCCTCGGTAAAACCTACTTCATACGTAGTCTGATTTGTAACACTACTTGCTGTTGACAAAGAAGTTGGACCATTTTTCTCTTCAGAATTAACAACCATATAAGTCTTACCGCTAGTCATACTAAGCGATAAACCAGGGTCGGCCATGCCATCACCAAAAGTTCCGCTCCACTGCAAAACAGTTTGTCCGTATATAGTGGTAGCACCTTGATCAGCTAAAGTTCTTGCCGCACCCGCATTAGCGCCTATCAAAGACCATAAATTACCGACTTTCTCCCAAACCGTTAACGTTAAATCAATGGGTAAATCAAATCCAAGTTCAGTATTTAATTGTGATTGTAAAAAAATATCAACATTACCAGTGCCATTCGCTTGAATAAAATAGGTATCAATTTTGTTTATATTGGAACTATTAAATGTTGAATTTATTGGTGTAATAGCGGCCTGTGCCAGACTAACTGAACTTGCAACTGCAATAATTGCAACTATAATTTTTTTAATCACTTCTACCTCCTTAAATAAAAAACACACCCGCACTTCATTTGTTATCATTCAATAATAATAAACAAAGCACAGGTGTATTAGTTTAACTAAATTGATTTATTTTGTGTTTTTCTTTTTGAAAAACCTAAGAAACCAATCAAGCCACTTGCGAACATCCATACCGCTGCTGGCAATGGCACCGCCGCTACATTTGCAACCAATGCTCCCGTACCAACCACATTATTTGTATCAACATTAAATTGATAAGCAAACAATTGAGATTGACCTGACACTTTTGCAAAATAATTACCAATATCTAAAGTTAATTTTAACTGAGCGTCTTTTGCATTCGCACCACTTTCAAAGAAACTCAATGACGCTGTGTTATCATTAAAACTAACTGGCGTCCAACCTGCAGTTGGGTCTGCTACAGTCCAATCTACTGTTGATGATGATGCTTTCCACAATGTTAAATTTGGATCATAAGGTGCGATAGAACTAGTGTATAAGTTCACATCACCAGTAGTCGCAACATCAAAACCAAACCAGTCTGACTGATTAACATCTAAAAACTCAGCATCAATCGTAACAAGACCCGCTTGCACATCAGGTGTAAAAAGATCAGCTCTCGCAACTCCTGATAAAAATACGCTAAACAACAGCGCAGTAAATAGTTTATTTTTCATAAATTATCTCGTTAGTATTCGATTAATCGGATAGCCTTAATATAGGATGCTTTAATTGCAGTCGCTTTTACAAAAAAACCACGTGCAACTAAAGACGTCCTAACTAAACTATTATTCGAAAGTGTTGCCAGCAACTGGAGTTCCCCATCCTGGGAACTGTAATTTGTTAATATCGTCAGCTGATGGCTGAATTTTGATATCAAATAAAGCATCAGCACCTGATGTGAAAGTACCTGTTAACACGCCATTTGCCGCAATTGGTGCACCCGCGCAACTTGCTGGATATGGATTAGCAATTGGATCACGGTTGATGGTAAAGTTTGTAGTACCTGCGCCAGCCTCAATCGAGGTTTGTGGTAACCATGATGGAGTTGTTAAAGCTGGATCAACCCATATTTCAACGCCACCACTGGCTTTAGCTAAAGTACCTGCGACAAATGTTCCTGGTTTAGCAGATGTTTTACAAATATCAACTACCGGAATTTGAACCGTAACATTTCTTAAACAAGATGTCTTCTTAAAGAATACGTTAGCAAAACGGAAAGGTACTTCACCATTTAGGTTAATCTGTAAGTTACCTTTAGTAGAAACCCAACCTACTACGTCATTAGTCGTTTTACCATGACTTGTTGTCGTTGATAATGGACTACGTTGCTCAATTTGCGAATTAAATACATCTTTAGATTGTACTAATCCAAATCTATTTGCCAAAGTTGTTACAGCAACAGTACTCGCTTCTGTAGTGAATAGGTAGTCAGCAACAGTAGCAGCAGGCAATACTGAGTAATTACCTAAAACTCCAGAAGCAACATCCGCACGAGAAATAATTGGATTTATAGTTGGAATAGCAACACTTTGAGCTATGATGGGATATGAGATCCCTGACGCAGCGCCGTTACACGCATGGTTAAGACCAAGTCTAGAGAAAGAAGTTGCACCAATTGCAGTACCACTATTAACCGTATTTAAAAAAGTAGCGTGAGCTGACGCTTCTTGTGTAGCAATCATCATAGTAACTGCGCTAACACCTATTGCAGCAATTTTTAAAGCTTTAGCAGAAAATTTCATATAAGTCCTCCTGAGGACGTTGATTAAAATTATTTGTGTATATACCCTTGGATCGGCATCGTTAAACTACAAACGAATTTGATCCGAGGATAATTTCTTATAAGCAGACTCTATGCCAAATTGTTATTGCACCTTTCTTCACGGGCGCAATTAGCCTCAAAAAAACCGCTTAATGCATTGATATTAAATAAAAAAAATATTAGCAGTAATTTTTATTATCTTTTTAGCTAATACATGCAACCTTTGAAATCATAATAGTTCACTTCAAAAAAGTGTGTCATATGACACACTTTTAAAAAAATACGTGATATGACACACTTTCTAAAAAAAACAGTTCTGGTTAAACACTTTAAATTTTAGGCAAAAAAAAGGGCAAACAAGCATTGGAATTAACTTGTTTACCCTGAAATTTTAGATTTCATTTATATGTACTCGCATAAAAAAACACCCACACACCGATTATCATCATTCAATGACAATAAACGAAGTGCAGGTGCTTATTTTAACTAGATTGCTTTATTTTGTGCTTTTCTTTTTGAAAAACCTAAAAAACCAATCAAGCCACTTGCAAACATCCATACTGCTGCTGGCAATGGCACAGACGCAACTTGAGCAACGTTAGCAACCAAAGCACCCGTGCCTGCGACATTAACCGTATCAACATTAAATTGATAAGCAAACAACTGACTATTGCCTGATACTCTCGCAAAATAGTTACCAACATCTAAAGTTACTTTTAACTGAGCATCTTTTGCATTAGCGCCAGACTCAAAAAAACTTAATGAGGACGAATCATCATTAAAGTTAACTGGCGTCCAACCAACAGTTGGATCTGCTGAAGTCCAATCCACAGTTGCTGAAGGCGCAGACCAAAAAGTCAAATTTGGATCATAAGGAGCGATCGAGCTAGTGTATAAATTAACATCACCTGCTGTCGTTACATTAAACCCATAATAATCTGATTGATCAGTAGTTAAAAACTCAGCATCAACCGTAGCAAGACCTGCTTGCACATCCGGTGCAAAAAGATCAGCTTGCGCTGCTCCTGACAACAATACGCTAAATAATAGCGTTATAAATAGTTTATTTTTCATAAATTATCTCTTAAAAATTCCATTAATGTGATAGTTGAAGTTGCTGCCTTTAACGGCACTTAGTTTTTTATACAAACCAAGTGCGACCGAAGGCCAACACTAACTAACTCTTATTGGAAAGTGTTGCCAGAAACTGGAGTTCCCCAACCTGGGAATTGTAATTGCTTTAAATCATCAGCAGACGGTTGGATTTTAACTGAAGTTAATGGCGTCGCACCTGCTGTATAACCGGTCACAGCGTTAGCTTGAGTTGTAGCTGCTAAGTTTGTTGCTGCTGAAGCAATTGGAGCATTAGCACAAGAAGCTGGATATGGATCTTGGATAGGATCACGGTTGATCGTTAAGTTAGTAGTACCCGCACTATTTTCAATCGCCGCCACTGGAAACTCTGTAGGAAGTGATGCTAAAGTGTTATCAATCCATAACTCAACACCCTGTGATTTAGCTAAAGTTGTAAAGGGTGGTTTTGAAGTTGTTTTACAAATATCAGCAACCGCTAATTGAACTACTACGTCATGTACGCAAGAGTTAGCACCGAAGAATACGTTTGTGAAACGAAATGGAACTTCACCGTGTTCGTTAATTTGTAAGCCACCTTTAGTAGATACCCAACCGATTACTGCATTAGCAGCATTGCGTTGTTCGATAGAAGAACTAAATACGTCTTTGCTTTGTACTAATTGAAAGGCACCAGCCAAAGTAGCCACAGGCGTAGTAGCTGCAGATGAAGTAAACAAGTAGTTGCCCACTGTGTTTGCTGGAGAAGTTGTTTGCACAGTATAAGCACCTGCAACGTTATTAGTAACAGTAGCAACTGAAATAGTAGGATTAATAGTTGGAATAACCGCACTTTGCGCAACAATTGGAGTTACTGGAGTAGTTCCGTTACAAGCATGGTTAACACCAATACGAGAGAATGAAGTTGAACCAATAGCCTTACCACTGTTAACAGTGTTTAAGATAGATGCATGAGCTGATGCTTCTTGTGTAGCAACCATCATAGTAACTGCACTAACACCTAATGCAGCAATTTTTAAAGCTTT
The DNA here is from genome assembly GCA_903903765.1 of uncultured Methylococcaceae bacterium. Lineage (GTDB taxonomy): Bacteria > Pseudomonadota > Gammaproteobacteria > Methylococcales > Methylomonadaceae > Methylobacter_C. Next base: position 329 of record CAIVAH010000158.1, on the reverse strand, counting down.
AGTAGAAATTTTCATGTAAGTCCTCCTGAGGACGTTGATTAAAATTATTTGTTGTTTAACTTACCTTCGTTCTCTGTACATTAACTTTTGCTAACGAAATGATCAGAAGATGCAATATATAAAGCAGACACCGTGCCAACTACTAAAAATCAATAAATATTTTTACATTATTATAGATATATGACCACTAAAACTATCATAAACAAATGAAATATAATCAAAAAACTTTATTTAATTTTTTTATCACTGTACAAAACTTTTTTCTTAAAATCTAAAAGCTGATTTGGACAATTTTAAAAAGTGTGCCATATGACACACTTTTTAAAATT
>CAIVAH010000157.1 GCA_903903765.1 uncultured Methylococcaceae bacterium | reverse complement strand
ATCAGTGCTAATTCACGGAAAGTGGTTAATGTTGAAACATCATTGGACATGTATTTACCTGTATGGAATATTTAGAATACGCGTTAAGCGCGGGGAACTGTTTGTTTATCAAGTCATTGTACCTGATATTTATCATTTTTGCAGTATTAGATAGTTGATAAACGCGTTTAATAAAGCATTCTCACTCCGACAAGAACGCTTGTTTAGTACATTATTGAACAAAAAGTTTATGTTTAACACCTTGCGTACAGTACCTTTTTTATGTGTTTGCTTGTTATAATGAACTTTATTTTGTAACCGCTTTAATTTTAATCGAGAGATTGCATGATCCAAGGTAGTATCGTAGCGCTAGTAACCCCCATGTTTGATAATGGTGCAGTAGACAAGGAAAGTCTTAAAAAAATTATTGAGTACCATATTGAACAAGGAACTGACGCAGTTGTAGCTGTTGGAACTACTGGTGAGTCAGCTACTTTATCTGAAGCTGAACATTGCGATGTTATTAAAACAATTGTTGAATATGTAGCCGGCAGAATTCCTGTCATTGCAGGTACCGGCGCTAATTCAACAACAGAAGCTATTGCTCTTACTCATAAAGCCAAAGAAGTTGGAGCTGATGCATGTTTAATCGTTACACCTTATTACAATAAACCTACACAAGAAGGTTTATATCTTCATCATAAAGCCATTGCTGAAGCTGTTGATATTCCTCAAATTTTATATAATGTTCCAGGAAGAACTGCTTGTGACATGTTACCTGAAACTATTGGCAGGTTATCCAAAATACCTAATATTATTGGAGTTAAAGAAGCTACTGGTGAGCTTGATAGGGTTGCTTCAATCAGATCATTAACTGGTAATGATTTTGCAATTTATACTGGAGACGATGCCACAAGTCGTGAATTTTGTTTATTAGGAGGTAATGGCTCCATAACTGTAACAGGAAACGTTGCTCCACGCTTAGTTCACGAAATGATTACAGCAGCGATGCAGGGTGATGCTGATAAAGCCTTAAACATAGACACCAAACTATCAGACCTACATAAATATCTATTTATTCAATCAAACCCAATCCCAGTTAAGTGGGCAGTAGCAGAAATGGGCTTTATGGCTAAAGGGATTCGCTTACCTCTCACATGGCTCACAGAAGATTGTTACAGCCAAGTACGTAACGCAATGCTTAAGGCAGAAGTAATATAATGAAAAGAAACTTAATATCACTTATTTCAACCGGCTTTATTCTTCTAAATATGTCGGCTTGCACTTACATCAAAAGTTTATTTCCTGATAAAGAAAAAGATTATCAATACACTACTGAAATCCCACCACTCATTCTGCCAGATGACTTAAAAAATGACCAAGTAATTAATTTAATCAGCAGTAAAAATAACAAATCTACTGACAACCTTACTATTGAATCTGATCAAAACAGCTCACTAATTGATAAAAAATTGCCAAAAGGACGTATAGAAAAATCCACAAGCCCACAAAATTCATTAGTCACTAAAGATAATATTGATAAAATTACAGATAATTCCCCAACAATAACAGAAAATAATGAAGTAAAAAAACTAATCCTAAGCGAACAGGATAATCAATTTGAGCTTAATGCACCTGTACCAAACGCATGGCGTATGATCAATAAAACCTTAAGTAGAAAAGCTATTGAAATTATTGATCGTAACCCAGAATCCAAGATTTTCACTGTGCATTTCGACCCAGATGAACAAAAAACAACTGAAGATTCTTATTGGGATAAAGCTATCAATTTCTTTGATGACTTAAAATCTAACAATGATATTTATCTCATAAAACTACAAGAAACTAATCAAAACACCACGCTCATATCCCTAGTGGATGAGAATGAAAAAAAATTAACTAGCTCAAGTAGCAGCCAATTATT
>CAIVAH010000156.1 GCA_903903765.1 uncultured Methylococcaceae bacterium | reverse complement strand
TTAAGTTGACAAGCCTCTTCGTAAGTAGATATTGCTTTATCATGCTCATTTAAACTGCCATAAAGTGTAGCTAGATCGTTAACTAAATCAAAATTACTTTTGGTATTGGTTAAACCTAATTTTAGTGCCTGAATAGCATCAGCTTTTTTATCTTGAGCGGTATAGGCGACTGCAATTAAATGATAAGGTACTGACCATTCAGGTTTAATGATTGACGCTTTATTAAAAGCAGATATCGCCTCGTCATATTTTTTATCATTTAAATACACACTACCCAACATATTTAAAAACACGAAGTTTTTAGGTTGTTGCTTAATGCTATTAGTTAGAGTTGTGACTGCTTTTTCACCTTGTTTAAGTGACAAATAACTATTAACCAACTGTGTCATGGGTTCAACAGCATCAGGTTGTTTTAATAAAGCTTGTTCAAATGCATGTACACTTGCATCTAATTTACCTTCAGTTTGATAGGCTAAGCCAGATAGATAATAACCCACACCCTCTTCTGGAAAAGCTGCTTGTAATCGTTTAGCAAAATCTTGTGTTTTATCCCATCGTTTCTGAGCACTATAAATAGCATAAGCCCCCTGTAGAGCCACTTTACTTTTAGGATAGACTTTTACAACGGCTTCAATTAATTGTACTGCTTGTTCTGTATCACCCGTTTTTAACAGCACATTAGCCAAATCAATTGCGGCTGCTTGATCATTTGGGGCTAAAGCAAACACTTTTTGCAGATTTTCTTTCGCTAAAACTGGATCATTATTTTGTAAATGAGCTGCACTTAATAATTTTAGTACGGCTATATTTTGTGGCTGTTGAGTTAGCACACTTCTAAAATCATTAATACCATCGGCTAACCTACCTTCTGCAACAGCAAACTCACCGCGCAATACAATTGAATCTAAATCACTTGGATGATCTTTAAGAATTTGAGAATTTAAAGTTTTAGCATCTTGCACGCGTTGCATTGCCACATATAATCGGGATAATTGTGCTTGTGCATTTAAGGCATCAGAACTATTTTTATCTAACTCAATGATTTCTTTTAAAGCTTGTTCTGCCTTATCAGCATGTTTTTGAGCCAATTCTAACTTTACTAATTCAAATCGTAATGCGGTATCGTCAGGGAATTGATCTATAAAAGGCAATAATTCTGCCATAGCAATTTCTGCGGATCGTTGTTCAAATAAGAATTCCACCAATAAAGTTTTAGCATTCACATCATCAGATAATTCTTCGACGGCAGTACGTAACACTTTTTCAGCATCATCCGTCTTGTTATCAGCTAATAAAAACGACATCAAACGTTTACGATGCTCAAATTTTTTCGGTTCAATTTTTATTATTGATTCTAAGCTCGCCTTAGCAATATCTAATTGCTTAGTTTCAACATACAACTGAGTCAATAATAATAATGGAGCTACATCATTAGGATTTTTAGTAATGGTATTTTGTAAAGTAGCAATCGCTTGAGATATTTTGCCCGTTTTAATTTGAATTGACGCAGAGAGTAAATTGACTTGCACATCTTCAGGAGCCACTTTTAAAAGCGCATCCAATTCAGTAATAGCTCTATCAGTATTGTTCTGAGCGACTAAAACCTTAATCAGTAATAGTTTAACCTCGATATTATCGGGCTCACGTGATAAAACATCATTGGCAATTTTTGCTGCATTATCAGCTTGATTGGCTGTTAATAACAATTCACCTAAATGTAATCTAGCAACATCTTTCTTAGGATCAATCGCTAGCACTTCTGCGTATTGATTCGCTGCATTTTGCACATCACCCAATTTAGTTAACGCTTCTGCAAATTGAAAATGCGCTTCAGTATTCTTACTATCCAGTTCGACAGCTTGTTTAAAAGCTAATGCAGCTTTGGCATAATTGCCATCAGCATAAAACTTTTTGCCTTCATCTAAATGTCGGGATTGCTCAGAACAAGCAGTTAATAAGAATAATATAGCAATTGAAAATAAACATGGAAGTCTACGAAAAAACATTTAGTAACCTTGAAAACTAAAAACATAAACCAAGATGGCTTATAAAGGAAGGAATAAATCGGAGTGGATAATTATAAATGATAAAGAAAAAAGAACATTAAAAAAGTGACTGCTTGGTTAAAATCTTATTGATTAAAACCAAGCAAACACCAATAGATGAATATTAACTTAGCATTAAGCGACTAAGAAAATATCAGACGCTGTTAATACTGGGTGAGTCGTGCCTGTACCTAAAATCTCAATGGCAATGGCCGCTTTAACACCATTACCATCGCTGTCATAAGATAAGACGCCGGTTTTAGTATTATAAATTAAACGATCAGTTGCATCATGAGCAACACCCGTAGTGCTAGACCAGAATCGTTGATCTGCCACCGCAAATTTTCCCACTGTACCTAAAGCAGCACCCATAGCAGCTTTACTGAACTGTAAATCGTCATTGACGGGCGCAAAATCAGTAATCGTATCTTTGTTATTTGCTGCATTAGGAGCAGTGTTATAGAAGAAAATATCGTTACCTGTTCCACCGGTTAATTTATCGTTTCCTGCACCTCCAACGATTAAATCATTACCTGCTAAACCGCTAATATTGTCATTACCACCCAAACCATAAATATTATCGTTACCTGCTAGACCGTTTAAGGTTTCAGCTTTAAAAGTACCAGTAATTAGATGATTGACTGAAATTTTAGCTTGAACAGCAGGAGATGAAGATAATCCACCATTATCTTTAACAACCACTTTAAAAGCATTTAAAGACGAACCAAAGGCAGAAGAACCTGTTGACGCTGATGTCCAATAAGCATTATGCGTAGCATCAACAATATGATTAGATGACGCATTAAATGCAGTAGCATGAGCTAAATCCGACCCAATTTTTAATGTGCCTGTAGTAACAGACTTAATATCGAAGGCTGTAACAGTTCCATCCACATCAGCTTCGTTACCTTGGGCTTTTAAATTAGCAAATGTAACCTGAATAGGTGATTTTTGTTCGCCCACAGCAACGTCTTTAGCAAAAGAAGTCAATGTAGGCGCATCATTAACTGGAGTAACTGTTACTTTGGCTTGGATTTCAGTCGCTGACTTAGCACTTTTATCATCTTGGGCTAGCAAAGTAAAAGCATTTAAATTGCCATTTGCGTTTTTTGCAGGCGTCCAAGTTGCTTGATGATTTGCATCGATTAAATTATTAGATGTAGCATTGAAAGCTAAATCACCGATTTTTAAAGTACCCGAAGTTACTGATTTAACGATAAAAGCAGCGACTGATCCGTCAGAATCAGTGGCGTTGCTTTTTGCTTTTATGTCAGTATAACTAATAGATACACTGGTATCTTCTTTGGTCGTATCAACTGCACTAGTAAAATTAGAAAAAGTAGGTGCGGAATTTCCTGTTGAAATTGCAGTTGCTGATATTCCATTAGTTGATAATGTAATATTAGCAATAATGCTAATATCATTCTGTGTAGTAACTTCAGCACCT
>CAIVAH010000155.1 GCA_903903765.1 uncultured Methylococcaceae bacterium | reverse complement strand
TAATATTAAATGGGGTCTTTTGTATGGGATTGTTTTATGCAATGCAAGATCGATGGGTGAATTCGGAGCAGTGTCAGTTGTATCAGGACACATTCGAGGTCAAACCAATACGATTCCATTACATGTTGAGATTTTATATAACGAATACAACATTGCAGCCGCATTTGCTATGGCCTCGATTTTAGCTTTATTAGCATTAATCACTTTAGTCATCAAAACATATGTGGAATGGCGATTAAAACATGAGACAAATTTAGAACCTATTTATGAGGGGCAAGCATGAGCATTGAAGTCAAAAATATACACAAAGAATTTGGTGAATTTAAAGCCTTAGATAATGTATCGCTTAAATTTCCGTCAGGTGAGCTTGTAGCTTTATTAGGACCTTCAGGTTGTGGAAAAACTACACTACTTAGAATTATTGCAGGTTTAGAAACTGCGGATAAAGGCACAGTGCTTTTAGATGGTGAAGACGCATCAGGCACCCATGTGAGAGAAAGACAAGTAGGTTTTGTATTTCAGCACTATGCATTATTTAAACATATGACTGTATTTGATAATGTCGCCTTTGGATTACGTGTTAAACCAAAAAATGAAAGATTAAGTGAGGAAGTGATTGCAAATAAAGTGCATGAATTACTTAATCTTGTTCAACTTGATTGGTTGCATGATCGTTTCCCATCTCAGCTTTCAGGCGGCCAAAGGCAACGTATTGCTTTAGCAAGAGCTCTTGCAGTAGAGCCTCGTGTATTACTTCTTGATGAACCTTTTGGCGCTTTAGATGCAAAAGTGAGAAAAGAATTACGTCGATGGTTAAGAAAGCTTCATGATGAACTTCATATCACATCTATTTTTGTGACGCATGATCAAGAAGAAGCTTTAGAGGTAGCAGATCGAGTGGTTCTTATGAATCAAGGCAAAGTTGAGCAAATAGGCAGTCCTTCAGAAGTTTATGATCATCCAAAGACACCTTTTGTATATGGATTTTTAGGACACGTGAATCGTTTTAATGGTTACGCCGCTGGTAAGTATCTAGAGGTGGGAAGCTATAAATTAAGTATTGAAGGAAGTTATTCAAAAGGTTCGCCGTTGATTGGTTTTGCAAGACCTTATGAGTTAGATATTAATAAAAATAAATCTGGCATAGCTGCTAGAGTTGATCGCATACTTTCTTTTGGCCTCTATTCTCGAATTGAGCTTTCTATCAATAAACATGAGGAAGGTTTGCCATCCCATCTTGAAGTTGAAATTGAACGATCTGAACTTGATAAGAAAAAACTTAAAGAAGGTGAAAATGTATTCGTCACACCTAAACAACTTAAATTATTTGAAAATAAGGCTCGCGTGAGTATCCAATGAATCTTCAACAATTAAAAATTGTGATTGAAACTGTAAAGCAAAACTTCAATTTAACTGAAGTGGCTAATTCATTGTTCACATCTCAATCAGGTATCAGTAAGCATATTAAAGATCTTGAAGATGAATTGGGTGTGGAATTATTTGTTCGTAAAGGCAAAAGATTTCTAGGTTTAACTGATCCCGGAAAAGAACTTATACAAATTGCAGAGAGAATGTTGCTTGATGCTAAGAATATTAAAAAATTAGCAGATCAATTTAGTCAAAGTGATCAAGGACAATTAACGATTGCGACGACACATACACAAGCGCGATATGCATTACCTGAGATCATTCGACAATTTAAGGCTGCTTTCCCTAAAGTGCATTTAGCTATTCATCAAGGCAGTCCTAATGAGATTGTAGAAATGCTTAAAAAAGGTGAGGCTGATATTGGTATTGCTACAGAATCTATTAGCCTTATTCATGAGCTGGTGACTTTCCCTTTTTATTCATGGCATCACGCAGTTGTAGTGCCTAAAGGACATCCTTTAGAAAATAAAAAAGGCGTTACGTTGGAGGAAATTGCAGAATATCCACTAGTGACATATCACGATGGATTTACTGGACGAAAAAGCATTGATGAATCATTTGG
>CAIVAH010000154.1 GCA_903903765.1 uncultured Methylococcaceae bacterium | reverse complement strand
CTCAGCACCCACCAGACTTTGGAGCGGTAGTTCAGTTGGTTAGAATACCGGCCTGTCACGCCGGTGGTCGCGGGTTCGAGTCCCGTCCGCTCCGCCAAACACTCAAAAAAGCCGAACTTTTATAGTTCGGCTTTTTTATTTTCAGCTATGCGCTAACTGTTCTCATCTTGCACCTTGTCTCCCCACGTGCATAATAAAGAACATTCACACAATTTTAACTCTTAAGGTAATGCTTATGGCCGTTGGACAACCTCATTTTCCGCTCATGCCACCTATTTCAGGCGTGCAATTAGGCACTAGTTGCGCGGGCATAAAACAAACATTGAGAGATGATTTACTTATTTTTGAGGCGGCTGAAGGTTCGACTTGCGCGGCTGTCTTCACCCAAAACGCTTTCTGCGCAGCGCCCGTTATTGTTGCCAAAAACCACCTCCCCCAATCTCCACGCTGGCTAATTATCAATTCAGGAAATGCAAACGCAGGCACGGGAGAACAAGGGATGCGCGATGCTATGCAAACCTGCCAAGATTTAGCGAATATGACTGGGGGTAATATGGCGCAAGTATTACCGTTTTCAACAGGTGTCATTGGTCAAGCGTTGCCTATTGATAAAATTACCAGTGCGCTGCCGAGTACACTCATGAATCTTACTGAAGATAATTGGCAAAAAGCGGCGCTTGCCATTATGACCACAGATACCTTTCCAAAAGGCGTATCCAAAACCATCGAACTAAACGGGCATAAAATTACCATTAACGGTATTTCAAAAGGCGCGGGTATGATTCAGCCTAACATGGCAACCATGCTGGGATTTATCGCCACAGATGCCAAAATTAGCCACGAATTACTGCAAAACTGTTTACTAGATGCAGCGGAACTCTCATTTAATCGTATTACCGTCGATGGCGATACATCCACTAACGATGCTTGTGTCATTCTTGCCAGTGGTGCAACACATGCACCAGAAATTCTAGAGGATACGTACGAATACGACATCTTCTACCAAGCGATATTAAAAGTATGCCAAGAGCTTGCCGAATTGATTATTCGAGATGGCGAAGGCGCGACGAAATTAATTCGCATTGAAGTCAGTGAAGCAGCAAATATTCAAGAAGCGGTGCAAGTAGCCAAAACCATTGCACATTCCCCTCTCGTCAAAACCGCCTTCTTTGCCAGCGATCCCAACTGGGGGCGTATTCTTGCTGCAGTAGGCCGTGCAGGCGTTGTGAATATGAATTTGGAAGCTATTCGAATTTATTTGGATGATGTTTGTATTGTGCGCGAAGGTGGCCGAGCAGACGATTACACTGAAGAAGCTGGGCAAGCCGTTATGGATCAAACGGACATTAAAATCAGTGTCAAACTTGGACGCGGTAGCATCAAACAAACCGTATTAACCTGTGACTTTTCCTACGACTATGTAAAAATCAACGCAGAATATCGCACTTAATATTTGAATCACCAAAAAAGCCTCACTGAAATGCTGTCCAGTGAGGCTTTTTAATTATTCGCTAATTTGTGACTCCTAAAAAGGGATGTCATCATCGTAAGGCGCATTAAAACTATCTGCGGGTTTATTGGCAACGGGTTGAGGTGAATAATGTTGAGCGGGTTGAGGCGCATTATTTTGATAAGACTGTGGCGCATAATTTGAAGCAGGTGCTGGGGCATTATATTGACCTGATTGCATAGGCGCAGGTGCTGAGGATTCATTGCGCTTTCCCACTAAATCCAAAATTGTCGCATTCAACTCTAAGCTCGATTTTGTTGAACCATCATTCGCCTTGTATTCACTCATAGTCAATTCACCCGAGACAAATACTTGCTGTCCTTTTTTTAAATAATCTTTTAAATTTCCTTCAGCGCGTTTCCCCCAAACCACAACACGCAACCAAACCGTTTGT
>CAIVAH010000153.1 GCA_903903765.1 uncultured Methylococcaceae bacterium | reverse complement strand
GGGGAATTTTGGTGCTGGTGATAGAGCAACAGGTAAAATTGTTGATGTTTTAGCAGCTTCAGCTTTCCCTGAAGGTACAGGTGGTTTAATAGGTGGTTCTGATGGTGGAGATGGAAGCTCTACTTATGGTGCGAATAATACCATTTCTGTTACTCAATCAGCTCAAACAGACATTGCGAATATATCTCTTGAAGGTTTTGGTAATACGCTTACAGTTACTCAAGGTACAGATAGTGCTGTTTTAAATGCATCGATTCATGCTGCAAATGCTAACTATGTAATTGCACAATAATATTTCTTTATTGGTATAAAAAAATAAAAAACCACAGTCCTTTTAGTAGGATTGTGGTTTTTTTGTTTTATGAAGCCATTTATTATTTTAGAATAGGATTAGTTAAAATTATTGAGGATTGTTAGTCATATGAAAAAAATTGTTTTGGTGGTGTCGATATTGTTAAGTCATAGTGGGTATGTGCTTGCGGATGAGATTTCTTATGGCCAAGCATCTAATTCAGGTGCTGTTTCGGCAGTGGGTGCTGCATCCAATATAGATATCTATCAGGTGCCGGGTACTTTAGAAACAGATACTGGGTCGGGAGTTTTAAATATTAATACCTTAGCGTCAGATCAGGTTAATTTAGTGCAAGGTAATGTGGTTGATAATAATTTAACTATCAATCAAGCCTCCGTTAATCAGGTAGCAAATATTGTTATAAATGCGCAATTGCCGGATGATCCGCTGACTGGCTTAGGTCAAGCAGATACTGGACAAATTGGAGATATCACTTTGGCTGTTGCTGGTTCAGTAGGGTCTAGTTTAGATGCTACTACTGCTGATGGTGGCACTTTAAACACAGTTTCACTAATACAAAACAACGCAAATTGTGTAATTAATATTGGTGTGGATGGCTCTAATAATTCAATCGAAGTCACACAGTCATCTGATAATGCAGTATCTAGTTTAGCTACGCATGGTAATGGCTTAAGTTATATTATTAATCAATAAGTACTATTAAGTCTTGATAGGTAAGATAGACCTCAAAAAGCATAAAAAGTGCTTTTTAATAAAAGATTATTTATTATTTAAAATAGTTTGAAGTATAATTATTACTAGCATTAGTTTACAGTTCGAATTATCTATATAACTTGATTGTTATGAATAGTATAAAAAAAATAATATTGATTACTGTTTTTGTTTTTCTATCTAAAATGGCGTGGTCAATAGAAAATATTTCTATTGATGGTTTAATTTCAGATCAGGTTATTACTCGTGTCGGTCAATTGTTTTATGACTATTTAATCGGTGGTTGGCAACCTCCGGCATTTGCTGGCAATATTGTTGTTAAAGAAAGACCTGATAATTTATCTGCCAATCTGATTTGGGTTGAGGTAAATGATCAAGTTGTATACGAAAGTAGGGTAGGTTTTGTACCTAGCTTAATTGAAGAAAAAGCTTTAGAAGCACGTCAGAACATTGAAAAGTATATTTTAGATAATAATGAATCGTTACATGGTTTGGAGGATGTGAAGTGAGAATCTGTGCGTATTTTTTTTTTTGGTTGTTCATGACTGACAGTGTTTTAGCAACTGAACTTACTCATCGTTTTGCTAACCCCAATTTTATTGGTGGGGATGCCAATAAGGGAATTGAGCTACTGACTGAGGCAAATGCTCAAAATGGTTATAAAGCACCAGTCGTGCCTTCAACCCCAAAAGAGACTAAAACTCCATTGCAACAGTATTCTGAAAGAGTTCAGGCTGCTATTTTAAGTAGTGTGACAAATGC
>CAIVAH010000152.1 GCA_903903765.1 uncultured Methylococcaceae bacterium | reverse complement strand
GGATTAGAGGGCCTGAGATCTTACATAATCATACATAGCCGTATGGTCTGCGCCTTTACCAAGCTTCTCATCCGCCTCTTTGGCAGTGAGGACGCATTGCTTTGCTAAGTTTGCATAACAATTCATATTCTCAATAAAGCTCAGTGCAATTTGCACATCTTTGCGCATTAAAGCCAAGGAGAAGCCAGAATTAAACGCATCATTCAGCATAAAATTTTCAACTTTATTTTCAGTCGTATTATTTCGACCAGTTGAAGCATTAAATACCTTGTTTACTACGTGAGGATCTAAACCGAATTTATTTGCTGCATTTAGAGCCTCAGAGGCAGCAATCAATCCAGCGGCAGATACGTAATTATTTAAAGCTTTGACTGCATGTGCTGCACCTGCATCGCCAACATGCACAATGCTCTTGCCCATGCATTCAAGCAAAGGCTGAACCTCATCAAAGTGCTGTTTTTTTCCACCAACAATAATTGCTAGGGATCCATCAATCGCCTTTTTAACTCCCCCAGATACCGGTGCATCAACAAACTTGATACCTAGCTTATCTAATTGATGATTGTTTTCCTTAGATGAAATTGGGCTCGATGAACTCATATCTATCAAATAACTATTTTTACTCAGCTTGCTAGCAATACCTGTAGACCCATTACCACCCCACAAGACAGCATCGATGATTGAGCTATCAGGCAGCATCAATATGGTTATATTGGCGTCTTCTATTGCTTGCTCAGGAGTAGATGCAAACTGAAATCCTTTGTCATCTGAAAACTTCGCTGCAACTTCTTTACTCAGATCAAATCCAGCAATCTGATATCCAGCCTTTAGGAGATTCTTGGCCATTGGGACCCCCATCAGTCCCAAGCCTATAAAAGCAATCTTTGTATCTGACGACTTCATTAGATGCCCATTTCCTTAAATACTTCTTTAGCTACACGGAAACTATCAATGGCAGCCGGGACGCCGCAATAAATCGCAACCTGTAAAAATACCTCTTGAATTTCTTCTTTTGTTAAGCCGTTGTTAATAGCTCCTCGGACATGCAACTTCAACTCATGTGGGCGATTAAGCGCTGCAATCATTGCGAGATTTAAAAAGCTACGCGTTTTTCTCTCTAAGCCTGGACGATTCCAAATCTCATTCCAACAATACTCAGTCACCAACTCTTGCATTGGCATATTGAAATCATCTGCATTTTTGAGTGAAGTCTCAACATACTCAGCACCAAGTACTTCTTTACGGGTTTTTAAACCTTTTTCAAACATTTCGCGATTCATAGCTTCTCCTAGTTGTTTATTATTTTTTGATTAAATATGATCCATTAGCTGGCAGAGTTTTTATATGCGGGATCTTAGTTGCAAAGCAGAGTCATTTAAAATTTGAGGGATCTGGGCAGCCAGAGCATGGGGACTTAAAAAGTGTAGACTATTTAAGAAGCCTAGGTAACCGACCTCGTTTCTCAGAGCCATAGATTTATCTGGATAAAGGTCCTGCCACTCCTTGCTGAGTTGATATGTCAGATCTAAACCCATTTTAGGTAATGTACTAGAGAGTACATCAGCCTCAACTAATAGCATTGCTAAACAATCTTGATGATCTGGGTTCATCAGAGCAGCCCGATCTAATTGTTTTTGATAAAAGGCATGGTCAGTAGCCAAGATCCATGGACTAACCGCCTCCAATATTGGCTCATACAAACTCTGCTCAGTTGATGAGTCTAAAAAATGCTGCCGGAGGAGATGCAAACTATTTTGCTCAATTTCATAAGGGGTCTGATT
>CAIVAH010000151.1 GCA_903903765.1 uncultured Methylococcaceae bacterium | reverse complement strand
GATATAAACTGGCTACGGGAATGAAAACCTCTGATTTCCATGCTAAATCATGCGTAGCAGTCGGTTTAATCATATCAGCCAACGTGACTGACTCTAAGGCATCATGAATGGCTCGATTAATTAAATGCCAATTCCCCCTAATATCACAACCAGAAGCTTGCTCACAACCCTGCTGAGAAATACTGCACTCAGTCAAAGCAATCGGCCCTTCTAAAGCACTAATCACGTTGGCGATAGTGATCGCTTCAGGACTTCTAGCTAAGGCATAGCCACCCTTAGCACCCCGAGTAGAAATTAATACCTTTGCATTCACCAAAAGCTTTAATATTTTGCTAACCGTCGGTATTGCAATCCCAGTCACTGCTGCTAAATCCACCGCAGTACGAACCTGCGTGTTTTCTTTAGCCATTAGACTTAATATGACTGTTGCATAATCTGTTAACTTACTAACTCGTAACATCTCACCCCCGTTAATTGTGTACCATTATAGTACTATTTAAATCCATAGTAAAGTACTTGGTATATGCCTGAATGCTTGCCAATTAATGCTCGCTCCGTATAATTGCAACTATAAATTTTAATCTTAACAACAGGCTTCAAAAATAGTGAATCAGATGGGCATTCTCAGTTTACTGCTCTGGACACCCGCATTAGGCGTTCTCGTGTTAATTTTTGCACCTAATCAAAACACCCAAGCTATTCGCATTATCGCCAACTTTTTCTCCACCATAACGCTATTACTAAGTTTCTGGATACTGCACCTTTATCAACAAAACACTGCCGAACTGCAATTTAATGAATATTTCCCGCTCAACCCTAATCTAGGCAGTGCTTATGCTTTAGGAGTCGATGGGCTCTCAATGCCCATGTTGCTGTTAGGAACTCTACTTACCTCTATTGCTTTACTGGCTTCTTACCCTCGCACTGAGAATGTTAAAGGCTATTATTTGAGCATCTTATTATTGGAATTTGGCTTATTAGGGGTTTTTTTAGCGCAGGATTGGGCACTATTTTATATAGCATGGGAGCTTACCTTAATCCCCTTATTCTTCCTCATTGGTCGATGGGGTGGTAAACGCCGCCACGCCGCGAGTTTAAATTTTGTACTTTATACCATGGTTGGCTCAGTATTTATGCTGATGAGTTTGCTCGCCATCAGTCAATATGACTTACAACAAGCGGGATCTTTGATGTCTACCATGCATCAAGCCGCTAAAGACATGCCAAGAAATGAACAAATATTGGTTCTATTAGGCTTTTTAATTGGCTTTGGGGTAAAAATGCCAATATTTCCCTTACATGGTTGGCTACCCTTAGCGCATGTTGAAGCACCTAGCCCAGTGAGCATTCTATTATCCGGCGTGCTATTAAAAATGGGTGCTTATGGTCTTATTAGAGCGGTTAACATGCTTCCTGAAGCAGTTCACATCCTGCAACCCGTATTAGTTTCCCTAGCCCTATTCGGCATGATTTATGGTGGCCTATTAGCATGGCGACAAACCGATCTAAAAGCCATGATTGCCTATTCTTCATTTAGCCACATGGGCATTGTGTTATTAGGTATTGCCAGTTTAAATCAAATGGGATTAACCGGTGCCGTATTACAAATGACCGCACATGGCTTAATCTCTGCCGCACTCTTTCTATTAGTTGGCTTACTGTATGAGCGCACTCATACTCGAAACATACAAGACTTCGGCGGATTAATCCATAGCATGCCCCGCTTTGCCTTATTCATTAGCTTAGCTTTATTAGGCGCCATGGGACTGCCCGGTACCTTTGGATTTATCGCAGAACTTCATGCGTTAATGGGTGGCTTTCAACAATGGGGCGTAATAATGATATTGTTTAGCATCACTGTACTGATTAACGCAGCCTACGCAATGCGCAGCATCAACTTATTATTACTAGGCCCAGATAAAGCCAACAAATTCAACTTAACCGACTTAAACGGACGCGAACAACTGGCCGCCGGGATTTTAGTTATCAGCATCATCGGCTTAGGTTTAATACCTAGCCCAGTCATAGAGTTATCAGCCGCGACTATTAATACTATGATTAACCAAATAAGCCAGCGTCTGTTATAAATAATATGCACATACCCGCCATTACAATACAACAACGCAACGAAATAGCCGCAATCTTAGCAGAGCTAGATACCGTTTTACCTGCACAAGCACCCATCCTTAACTTTGTGCATCACAATACCCTGCATGGATTTCAGCACCTACCCTTTGAACAAGCCTTAGCTGAATTTAAAGAGCTTACCGGTATCAATGCCTATTTACCCGAATCCAAAAGCCGATTTTTCTATCAACAAAACCGGATTACGGATGGTGATATCAGCCTCGCTCTTGCTGAAAATCCACTGCTAGAAGCCGAGCAGGTGGTCTGCCAAATAGATACCCGAATCATTACTAGAAAAGAACTTTATCAACTCGCTTTATTATTCGACTTTAAAACGCTCACTATGAGTGAGTTAAAGTGGCAAAACGATGAATTAGACGCTTTAAACACCGTGCAAAAAGATGTACCTAGTCTTATTCAGGCGGAAATATTTAGAAACGACCCCCTTAAAAATTCGGCAATTAAACAATTATGGAATCGTATTGTAGAACTACTAGATATACAAGAAACCACTTTACATCCAGAAGATCTACTTGATCTATCCTTAGAACAAGCCGAAGAATGGTTAGCCAACTACGTATCCTTCAAACCAAATCAAGAGCAACGCTTAGGTGAAGAAACCAATGACACCAAGGCTCTTGACGATTTATTTTTACAAATTGGCGCACCCTTAACACTAAGAGACCTTATTCTTAAATTAACTGGCGTTGATATACTTGAATCAGTTAGGCCAGAACTGATCAAATTCTGTGCCTCTGATTTAGATGAAGGAGTAGCTTCATGGAAAAAACCAAAAAATCATGACTTAGGTTTATATTCGTCTTGGCGTGCCACATTGAAATATGACGCTAATCCATTTTTACATGAACTTCCTAATTGGCAACAAGCCTTAACAGAACTCCCAGAGACGGCGATAGATACAATCATCTTGCAACTCACACAACTTGAAATACCTCAACAAAACTGGTCAGTTTATTTAAAGCGCTTAGCACTCGAAATTCCTGGCTGGGCTGGCATGATTAATTGGCGGCAACACCATCCCAATTACACAATCCAAAACCTTGCTCTCCCAACTTTAGCTGATTTCCTGGCAATACGTTTAACTTTAGATAGGTTATGGTTAAACCATGTCTGTATGGAAATATGGAATACATCTGCAACTTTAACCAAACTACATAGCTATTTTCGTAAAAATCTTGCTGAATTTACAGTGCGCCTTTATCTCTATAAAGGCAACTTACCTGAATACCTTACCCAGTTAGCCGAAACACTTACCATAAAAGCCGATCCAGAACGACAAAGTCGCGCCGCTTGGCAACAATTAACCGAACTTATCTGGACTTGGAAATGCTATCGCATCGCCGGACAAAATAACGGACATAGAGCACACAACAGTGGCTGGCGCTTATTCCGATTATGCCAACATCTGGGCATGACTCCAAATCAGGTTAATGCTTTAAACAAATCCGATCTCATAAACATGCTAGCTGTGCTCAATCAGTTTGATGAAACAGCTCGCCATAAAATCTGGCTTACCGCTTATGAAATTAATTACCGTGATCGTTTATTAAGCACCCTAAACGCCAATCATCTTAGAGGTCGCTGGGAAACAAGATATCATCCACCAAAGGCTCAATTAATATTTTGTATGGATGATAGAGAAGAAGGATTTCGTAGGCATTTGGAAGAATACAACCCCGCACTGGAAACCTTTGGGGCTGCGGGGTTTTTTGGCGTTGCCATGAATTATCAAGGCATTGATGACCAACATTTAACCCCTTTGTGCCCAATCGTCGTCACGCCTGCTCATAACATTTATGAAACCGCCTTAAATCAACAGCAATTAAACCGCTATAACCAAGTAAAAAAAGCCCGAAAAATACTAGCAAATGCCTTGCACCATAGTTTAAGACGCAATTTATTATTATCTAATCCACTGATTATGCTCATCGCGCCCATTACGCTATTGGGATTAATTGCAAAATCACTAATACCCAGCACAGAGCATAGCTTTTTAAAAAACCTAAGTGCCGGTCTTACACAATCTATAAAAACTAAATTAAATATTAATGCAAGCCATGACCTTAGCACAGCTAGCACAGAACATCCGCAACTTGGATTCACTGATAACGAACAAGCCACTCGCGTCGCTGGATTCTTAAAAAATATAGGTCTTACTCAACAATTTTCACCCTTAGTTGTGTTAATGGGGCATGGCTCGATTAGCCAAAATAATCCCCATCTAGCCGCTTACGACTGTGGCGCTTGCAGTGGTAGACATGGTGGCCCCAATGCGCGCGCTTTTGCGGCTATGGCCAATAGAACCGAAATACGTCAGCTTTTAACTGAGCAAGGCATCCATATCCCAACCGATACTTGGTTTATAGGCGCGGAACATAATACCTGTAACGAAGAAATCAGTTGGTACGACTTAGATACTTTACCAAGTCAAGCATTAGAACCGCTAAGAGATTTGAAACAAGCCTTAACGCACGCTCAACATCTATCAGCACACGAACGATGTCGACGCTTAGCGTCTGCCCCCAAAAATTCTCCCCTTAAAGAAGCTTTGGCTCATATTCAAGAACGGGCAGTGGATTTCTCTCAGGCTCGTCCAGAACTAGGCCACGCCACCAATGCCGCTGCTTTAGTGGGTAGAAGATCATTAACACAAGGCGCCTTTTTTGACCGACGCCTATTCTTAATATCTTATGACCCGACTCAAGATCCCGAAGGAAAAATACTTGAGAACATTTTATTAGCAGTAGGCCCCGTAGGCGCCGGTATTAATCTAGAATATTACTTTTCTAGCGTTAATAATGAACGTTTAGGCTGTGGCTCTAAAGTGCCTCATAATGTCACCGGATTTTTTGGCGTCATGGAAGGAACAAATAGCGATTTACGCACCGGCTTACCCCAACAAATGGTAGAAATTCATGAAGCCATGCGCTTACAACTCATCGTAGAAGCCAAAACGACTGTGCTCGAGCGTATATATACAGAACAAGCCAGCTTAAGGGAGCTCATCGGAGGCGGCTGGATACATTTAATCGCTAAAGATCCTGACAGTGCAGCAATATTTATCTTTAACCCTGAAAATGGATTTAGGCCTTGGCGGGTAAGCACATTAGACATCCCAATGGCAGAAAACTCTCGCGCTTGCTACCAAGACCAAACCTTAGCAGTAGCACCCATGCTAATCAAACAAGCTGAATTGCAAGGTCGATAAAAAATGGATAGTTTAGTAGTTTTAATCCCCCTTTTACCCTTCATTGCTGCCTTTCTAATAGCTAGTGGCCTATTATCCGGATATATTGAGGGAGAGAACAGCGAAGCTACAACAGCGACTATCGCTAATTGGTCTATCAACATGTCCTGCTTACTCGCACTGACCCTGCTGGTTACAGACTTGATGCACAAAAGCACTGGCAGTTTAAACTTAGGCTCATGGTTAACAAGTGATAATTTAAACATAGAAATTAACTTTATTACCCACAGCATTAATATCATCTTAGCCGCACTTTTTAGCTTGATACTAAGTATCGTCATGCGGTTCTCAGTTAATTATATGCACAGAGAAATTGGCTTTCATCGCTTCTTCGCTATCTTAAGTTTATTTGCAGCTGCTATGCTTTTTCTGGTTTTATCAGGAAATGCCATAGGTACCTTTTTTGGTTGGGAAATCGCTGGCTTATGTTCTTATCTATTAATCCTTTATGTCTACCAACGTCCCGTTGCTACGGTAAATGCAACACGCGTATTTGTCACTAACAGACTAGGTGACATTGGCTTCATATTAGGAATAAGTTTAAGTTTAGCCTGGACAAGTAATGCTAATTGGTTAGATTTACCTACATATGCCACCGAACTCACTACCAGTGAAGCTACCGCGATTGCTTTATGTTTTAGCCTAGCAGCTTTTACCAAATCAGCTCAAGTACCTTTTACGCCTTGGTTATCACGTGCAATGGAAGGACCTACGCCCTCAAGTACAGCATTTTATGGTTCTGTCATGATTAGTGCCGGCGTTTATTTGGTATACATGCTAGAACCCTTGTTTGAAAAATCCCCCTTCGCCATGGGAGTACTGATAGTCATTGGCGCTATCACCGCGATACATAGCTATTGGGTTGGCCTGACTCAAACGGATATTAAAAGCTCTTTAGCCTACGCCACCTCAGGTCAACTAGGCTTAATGTTTGTTGAATGTGGCTTAGGTTATTGGTCACTTGCCATCTGGCATCTCTGTGCCCATGCAATTGTGCGTTGTTATGGTTTTTTATCAGCTCCGTCTTTAATGCATAAGGTTAAAGACAACCCCATCAAGCCAATTAACCCTAACATTTCGCAACTTCAATGGGCGTATACCGCTTCAATCCAACGCTTTTGGCTAGATCAATTAGCGGACTGGATGCTCGTTAGACCTATTAAAAGACTCGCGCATGATTTAAGTTACTTTGATGATCATGTCTTAGATCAACTAATGGGGATACCCACTCCAACGATTAACACCATCTCATCTTTAGCTGAATTTGAAGAAAAATTACTCGGTGCTCACCTTGAACAGACTAAAAACCCGTTCACTAATGGTAGCGGTATAGCAGGAAAAATAACTAGCGGATTTGCTAGCGTTATGCATTGGTTTGAAGATCGCTTTATATTACGTGGTATAGGTAAAGATGCATTGAATATGGGTAGAAAACTAGGCCGGACGGCTAATAAATTTGAACTACTAGTCTTAAGACCCCGTTATTTGGTGTTATTCGTATTAACCACTTTATTGCTTGCCTTTTAAATTACCCATGAACTTGCCTATTATTTATTGGTCATCGACAGCGGCATTCCCGTTACTAACAACATTAACCCTAGTACCACTAGCAAGCATGTTAGGAATTTTGCTGTCTAGCTCAAATAAGATAGCCTTACGCTATGGTTTCACCGGGACTTTATTGACTGCTTTACTGAGCTTGTACTTATTAAGCATATTTAACTCAGGTAGTCCTAGCCTTCAATTAGTCGAAAAAGTCCACTTAGGCTGGTTAAGTTATACCGTAGGTGTTGATGGCGCTAATATCTTATTTATCCCTTTAACAGCCATCTTAACTTTACTAGTATTAACCTACACTTTAATTACCCGCCATGTTACTGATCGTTTATTTATTGCCTGCCTATTAGGCTATGAAGGCATCTTGATAGGCGCCTTTAGTGCCTTAAATCTTATGCAGTTTTGGCTATGGTGCTTACTAGAAATACTTCCGGTTATTCTCTTAACCCGCCACGCCGGTACGGGCAATAACCGACGTTGGATTATCACGCTATTAATGCAATATTGGGGAAGTGGTTTAATCATGACCTTAGCGGCCTTTATGTTACTGGGCTTTGGTTTAATGGATGCCGAAAATGCCCTGACCTTTGATTGGCTAACCCTAAAGCAAAATAACGCCTATTTACATGACGAAGTCTTAATATTTATCCTATTATTCTTCGGCTTCTCCATTCGGATGCCCTTGTTTCCCTTTCACGGTTGGTTACCTTTATTAGCTGAACAAGGCACGGTTGCCAGCGGCGCTATCTTTATCGTAGGTTTAAAAATTGGCTTATACGGGGTAATTCGCTTCATCTTACCCCTAGTTCCCGGGGTCGCAGAACAATGGTCACAGTTCGTATTAAGCTTGAGTTTAATTAGTATTTTTTACGGTGCATTGCTGGCTTTAATGCAAATTAATATTCGGCGTTTACTCGCTTTTTCTGTAGTCAGTCACACGGGCATGTTAATGATCGGCATCTTCTGCTTTAATGAATTTGGCTTAGAGGGCAGTCTATTACTCTGCATTGCTTATGGCTTAGCCACTGCCGGAATGTTATTTAGCGTCGGTTTAATTTATGAGCGCACCCGCACCGCCTTTATTCCGCGCTTAGGCGGCTTATTTGATACTAATGCCACCATTGCTATATTATTTTTAGTGTCCGCCTTAAGCACTATGGTGATGCCTGGCACACCCGGCTATGATGCCGCCCATCTATTATTAGAAGGCGTTATTGAGGAAGATGGTTGGTTATTGGCCATTGCCATATTATTAGGCAATGTACTGGCAGCGGCTTTTTTATTAAGAGCCTTTCAACAAATGTTTATTGCCACCCCCAAACGCTTTCAACAACCTTACCACAGTAGCCATCATCCGATTAAAGAAGAGCGCCTTATAACCTTGATTATTTGTGCTTTATTAATTATTACCGGTTTTTACACTACACCATGGTTAAACTTTATTGACCAAGAAGCTACCAATATTGGCGCTCATTACCCTAAACATAGCTCTCAAAAATTAGAGCTGATCCCGTTGGCTAAGGACAAATAACATGAGTCCAACTCACTACCCTTTCCTGAGTGTTATTATCTTGTGGCCAATCTTTGGGGCTATTGCAACCGCCTTAGTCTCTGATATAAAACTATCAAAAAGACTCGCCCTAGGCACAGCCATTATTGAATGCATCCTAACACTGATTGCCCTAAGCTTATTTAACAGTATCGAAGGCAACACATATCAATTGGTAGAACACTATGCATGGATACCACGCTTAAATATAAATTACGCACTTGGAGTTGATGGCATCTCCATCCTATTTTTACCGATGACAGCCTTGATAACCTTAAGTGCCATCATTGCTAGTTGGAACTCAGTTCAACAATTACATCGCCAACATTTTGCTTTATTGTTAGTATTAGCAGGGGTGACTATTGGCGTATTTACTGCCACTGATACCATGCTGTTCTTTTTATTTTGGGAACTTAGCTTACCCCCGTTCTTCTTTTTATTAGGCTTATGGGGAATCGGGCCTAAGCGCCGAAGCGCTGCTATGAAATACACCTTATTTATGCTATTTGGTGGGGTGCCGTTATTATTTGCTATTTTATTATTAGCCATAAACCACGCCACTACAATAAACGGCTCCCTACCGGATGCGCTCTGTTTTGACATCATTAAGCTGTTAGAAACGCCTTTAGCCGACCCCTTACAATTAATCGTATTCAGTTTATTTTTACTAGGCTTTTCGACCAAATCGCCTTTAGTGCCTTTCCATACTTGGTTACCTACCGCCACAATGGAAGGCCCTACTCAAGTGACCGCCTTATTAATCGGTTTAAAGCTAGGCTTGTATGGCATTTTACGTTTTGCTTTACCCCTAGCTCCCGTCGCCGCCGTTGAATACAGTTGGGCTTTGGGTATATTAGGAGCCATCACGCTAATTTATGCGGGTTTAATCGCCTCACAACAAACTAACTTAAGGCGTTTACTGGCTTATGCCAGTATCAGTCACGTAGGTTTAGTTATAATTGGTATTGCCTCATTAACCCCACAAGGTTTACAAGGGGCATTATTTCAATTAGTTAACTTTACACTCATTTCCAGTTCATTGATGTTGATTGCCGGCTTTATCCAACATCGCATAGGTAGTACTGAAGTTTTACACCTAGGTGGGGTGGCTGGTGTTATGCCGCGCTTAACCAGCTTTTATTTTTTATTTATGTTGGCCAGTATAGCTTTACCCGGCACCAGTGGCTTTCCTGCAGAGCTATTAGTTATTTTTGGTGCCTTAAGCGCACACCATAGTTTAGGCATTACGGCATTAGCTGGAGCGGTATTAAGTGCAGCTTATATGCTGTCTTTTACGCGCAGAGCTTTCTTAGGACCTATTACTCGTTCAGCAGTCAGCCAACTACATGATTTACGGCCCCGAGAAATCGGTTTACTCTGCGTCCCAGCCATAATGATTATCGCTTTAGGCTTTGCCCCCACTTATTTGCTTAACATTAACCAAACAGCAGTAGACGCTTGGTTAACACATTTACTAGAGCCAACAAAAGTTGAGCGCAATGAAATCGCGCAACTGATCAATCCCTAAATGCGTCTAGCTAAGCAAGGAGAATTAAATGCACACCTCCATTGAAGCTCGCCCCCCGTTTCCACCTTTCACGCGCGACATGGCTATCCAAAAAGTACGCATGGCAGAAGATGCTTGGAATAATCAAGACCCACACCGTATTGCCTTAGCATATAGTCCAGATAGCGCATGGCGTAATCGTAATGAGTTTATCAACGGTCGTGCTGAGATAATTGAGTTTTTAGAACTTAAATGGTCTCAAGAAATAGAGTACCGTTTAATTAAAGAACTATGGGCTTTTACTGAAGACCGCATAGCTGTGCGCTTTGCTTATGAATGGCATAATGCCAATAACACATGGTTTAGATCTTATGGCAATGAAAATTGGGAATTTGATAGTAACGGCCTGATGCAGCGGCGTTATGCGAGTATTAATGACCTTGCGATTACCGAAGCAGATCGAAAGTTCCATTGGCCGATAGGACGCAGACCGGATGAACATGCCAGTTTAAGTGAATTAGGCCTTTAAGAATAAGAAGCCAATATCCTTATGTTATGTGTGTAAAATAGCCCTACGAGTGTTACACCCCCCCTAAGGAAATTCCGTATGACGATTAAGGACTGGCCTGCAGCAGAACGACCAAGAGAAAAATTACTACAAATGGGTTCTGCGGCTTTAACGGATGCAGAACTTTTAGCCATCTTTTTACGCACCGGTACCGCTGGCAAAACAGCAGTTGATTTAGCTCGAGAGTTACTTGACCAATTTGGCTCATTAAAATCCCTATTAGATGCAGATCAAGCACACTTTTGTTTAGGGCATGGCTTAGGCAGTGCTAAATACGCACAATTACAAGCGGTGTTAGAAATGGCTAAACGGCATTTTAAAGAAATCATCCAACGAGGAAGCGCGTTAACAAGTCCAGAAATTACCCGCGCTTATTTAAGCGCCCAACTCAGAGGCTACACCTATGAAGTGTTTGGCTGTTTATTTTTAGATAATCAAAATCGCGTCATTCAATTTGAAGAGTTATTTAGAGGCACAATAGACGGCGCCAGTGTTTATCCTAGAGAAGTGGTAAAACAAGCCCTATATCATAATGCCGCCGCTGTTATATTTGCCCATAACCACCCCTCTGGTATTACGGAACCCAGTCAAGCCGATAAACAAATTACCGAAAAACTTAAAAACGCCTTAGCATTATTTGATATCCGAGTACTGGATCATTTTGTTATCGGCGATGGCGATCCCTACTCGTTTGCCGAACACGGCTTGATGAGTTAGAGAACCTGTTTTCATAGAGCGACTATAAACTGTCTTGTTATCTTCTAAACAGACATCGAAACAAGTCATTACCCGCTTGCTACATCTGAAGTTGGCCATAAGCCATCGTAACATTCATTTAAACCAGATTAGCTCTATAAAACTTAAACCTAATAGTCGTATGCTTTATCTGAAACTTAGCTTGTTCCATCCTAGGTTTAAAATGCCTTAAACGAATCCTCATTAATTTCTACTTAAACCTCGCTAAAACCATCTTAAGGCCAACTTATTACAGGCTAACCCTTGCTTAAAGCATTTTTTATAAAATCAGTAACGCTCAAGACAACTAAGATATTGAATAGATTGTTATTTATATAAAAAACATTATTTATAGTGTTTTTATTCCATAAAGGACTATACTGCCTTTAACGGTAACGCTTAGACTCATCTGACTTGCTACCGTAATTTTGAATATGATTTCAAATTTATCATGCCCATTGAATGGGCCTATCGAGGGATTTATGAAACAAAAAGCACTGATTAACAGCAGCAACCTAAAAGATTATGAGTTAACCATCTACGCGCAAAACATTTTCAGCAAGATGACGGGTAATACTAATTTCTTAAATCCACAACCCCCCTTACTCAGCATCCAAAGTTTTATCACAGCCTACAACGCGGCTTTAATTAAAGCCGATGATGGCAATAAAGCCGATACTGCCAATAAAAACGCCACCCGCTTAAGCCTAGAAAACGCGTTAAACTCCTTAGCAACCTACGTTAATTTAACCGCCAATTATGATGTAGTTAAATTAGAAAGCTCAGGATTTAATATTTCAAAACTACCCGAACCCGTCGGTATTTTAGAAGCCCCCAATTTGATCATCCACTCTGGCAATAACCCAGGCGAAATTAATTATGAAATTACCAGTACGCCACATGCCTCCGGTTATATCATTCTGTATTCTACCTTACCCGCCCCTGCAGACCTTGCGGACTGGCATAGCAAAACCGTATCAAGTTACAAAGGTATGATTACCAATTTGACGCACGAAACCAAGTTAGTGTTTAAAGCCACAGCAATCAGTTCCGAAGCAAATAAAATGGGCATCTATAATTATTCAGACCCCGTTGAAAGAATAGTGCCTTAGAGTTAAGCACTAGCATTTTGATGTTAAGGTGTTAGTGCAATAATCACTTTTATTATTAATCCCATTTTTACTCAGAATCTCGCTTATTTTAAAATCTTACGAAT
>CAIVAH010000150.1 GCA_903903765.1 uncultured Methylococcaceae bacterium | reverse complement strand
CGACAACCATAATGTCATATTAGATGTACATAACCTGTCAATTTTAGATCCAATTGAACTCGAAAAAATAATTAACAATATTACGGGTGTTGTTGCTAATGGTCTTTTTGCTATGCGTCCCGCTGATGTCATTTTAATTGGTGGTGGTGCGGAAGTTATAACGCGCTAAGTTTGTAGCTAAATTCTAAATCTAGTTATAAAAAAGGGCATGGGACTTAAAATCTCCTGCCCTTTAATTTTCAAATACCATAATAAAACTTCATGACTAAATTAAAAAATAAAAGAATTTAAATATTAAATTATCCAATCTGCAGTTAATTTGAATGTTTTATTGAAATTACTGCCTAGATTTCACTACTACACTATCACCATCCTGATAGAGCCCCGTTAATTTCCGTTTAAACTCACCAGAAATAATTCGTGAATCTTGCTTACTTTTTACAACTCTTGGTGTAATTAAAACAACTAACTCTGTTTTAATATTACTTTTCGAAGTATTACCAAATAATGATCCTATAAATGGTAATTCATGTAAGAATGGCACGCCGCTTTTACTATTAGTAACATCATCAGCAATTAACCCTCCTAAAACAATCGTTTCATTATCGTGAACAGCAACTGAACTATCAATTTCTTTTTTATCGAATGTTGCTGAAGAAGTTACGCCTGATGTGGCAGCGGCCGCTACGTTGCTAACTATCTGTTTTAATTTCATAATTACCATACCATTCGCATTAACTCTGGGCGTAACTTCTAATGTAACCCCTGTATCTTTGTATTGAATTGAGGAGCCTAGTGCGATACTTGGCGAGGCTAATACTCCACCACCAGAAACAGGAAGTGATGATGTACTAGTCTGAATAGGAACTTGCTGTCCAACGTTAATCTTGGCCTTCTGGTTATTCAATACCATTAACGACGGTGAAGAAATAATGTTCAAACTATCAGAAGATGCAAGAGTATCTAATAATGCCTTTACAGCACTAGAACTATATAAGGCTGATAAACCACCAGTTGAGGCTGCTGCTGCAGTATTAACAATATTCTCGCCAAGCCCCATGCTACTTCCCCCATGAGATAAATACCATGAAATACCGTATTCCAATTTATTTGTTAATTTCACCTGAACTACAGTCGCATCTATCAATACTTCTAAAGGCATGACATCTAACTGCGTAATTACCGGCAATATTGTTTCGTAATCTTGAGCAGAAGCCACAATAATAATTGAATTATTTGGTATATCTGGAATTATTTTCACTTTACCAATATTGCCCACTGAAGAACTCCCACCAGAACTCACAGATTCTTTATCAACAGCAGCGACTTCTTCTTCAACACCATTTGTAGCAAAGACATCTAAATTTGCCGTTATCGCATCATTATTAATCGAAGAAGAACCAGACAAACTAGATGAACCATCATTAGAACTCAAAGAATTACCCGTACCAGATCCCATAGAAGAACTGCTACTACTAGAAGCATCTTGACTGGAAATAGTTTCTGCCACTTCCCCTGGAGCCACTCTAGCCGAAGTATCGCTACTGCCTTTAGATCCTACAAAAATCTGACTTAGAGTAGCCGCTAACTTTTTTGCGTCAGCATGTTGAACTTTATAAACATTTACCCCGCCCCCGGACGTTGTATTCACCTTATCTAATCTGGATACCCAACCATCCACTTCATCAAGATAATTTGCATGTCTAGTGATAGCTAATACTGCATTTAAACGCTTTATTGGAATAAATTGAAAGAAATCTGACTCACTACCTTTACCTTTTTGAGAAAAAACCCCTTGAAGTTCTTTAATCATTGTTGCTGGATCAACATGAACTAATGTAAAAAGTCCAAAAGAGCGTCCCTTTAATACATCAATATCAAAAGTATTTATCATATCAACGACTCTAGCAATTTCATCTGCAGTGCCTGATACGACTAAAATATTTCGTTTACTATCTACGTTTAAAATAGTTTTTTCTTGAACTAAAGGCTTAATGATATCTACAACATCTTGCACGGCTACGTTCTTAACTGTTATCACTCGCGTTTGATAACCAGCTGGCTTAGCGGATAAATCTGAGGTATATAGAGCATCTGCCGTAGGTTCTATATGATAAATTTTTCCGTCTTTAACTAAAGCCGCATTATTCATTCTAAGCACCATTTCTAATGCGGGCAATAATTCTTCTTTTGTTAAAGGTTCTGTCGTTTGTAGAGTTACTTTCCCTGTTACTTTTGGACTTAAGACATAACTTTGACCTAAAATATCACTTAATACAACCTTAGCAACCTCACCTAAATCTGCATCATCAAAATTTAAACTATAAGAACCAGATCCTTTTGTCACTATTGATCTGCTTTTATGTGGTGTCGTTGATACATATCGATCTGTACCTTTAATTATTTCTTTAGACGATTCGAGCACAGGAGCCTTATTTTCCAACTGATGAAATACCTCATCAGATCGATTTTGTTTTGAACGTTCTAACGGTAATTTAGCAACCTGTTTAAAAGGTATTAACTCACACCCGACAAGTGATAAACCCAAAGCAGTAATACTGGTTGCTATAACAATTTTGTGCAATTTCTTATTCATTAGTACTCTCAGGTTCGGCTTCTTCTAGTGCCTGGCTATCTTCTGTCGAAGGATTATTAGGAACAATTTGTGCATTCGTTTTCTTAGATGGATCTTTAGGTTTTATCTTACGTAATAATAATTCTTTCTCCTGATCACCTTGCGTAAAGATAACTTTATTTGGAGTAATTTCCGTTAATTTCCAACCATCTAGCTCATCATCTTTGCTTATCTTCTTATATTTGTCTTTAGAATTAGTTGCAGTCGTACGACATAGGAATGCAGATAGACCTTTCTTTGTAGAATAAACGCCATTTAACTGCCAATCGAAAACAACAGGCGCAGCAGAGTTTTGATTTTCTTCCGGGCTGGGCTCTTCAACTGGTCGCCGCCCTTTAATAAATAATGGTCTTGCAACTAAATCAGCATAACTTTCTTCGGTTTTTTTCTGCAAATCAATATGCGGCATCTCATCTTGAGAATTTTTAATTTCAGTTGATTTGAGCGACGTCAGCGTAGCAGCATGTGACCAAAACGCGTAACACCATTCAATAGCGATAATTATTACACAAGCAGAACAAAACTTGATCAATAATACAATTAACTTAGTATTCATCAGTTTGAATTTCTCATAAAACTAACCGCTTGAAAATTAACATTTAACTCATTACTAGATTCGATTTGCCGCGTTATCCTATTTCGAGTACCTCTCATAGGCCTAATATCAATCTGATTAATTATAATTAAAGGCTCAGATGTTTCAATCTTATACAATACCGTACGTAACACTTGACTATTGCCTGTCATTCTAACGCTTACAGTTATCCTTTTAAAATCATCTTTATTACTAACTGGCAGAGCTTGTGTACTACTTAATTGCCCACCTGCTTCAATAATTGCTTTTTTAATAAACTCCTGCATATCAGCAGAAGCTAATGCATCTGTAGCCTGAAGATTAAAATAACCTTGAGAGTCCTGTTCTTTTGTTATGTTTTCCATATTTGCTGTCACGAGATCTGTTTTTGCTAAAATTCGCTCGTATTGCTGCAATTTAAACACCAAATTATCTTTAGCCTCATTTAAATCTATGGCTTTATTAATTAATGGAAAAACTATCAATAACATCATCAATAAAACAACTGCTATAAGCAAACCGATAGCTATCAATTGTTGTTGCGCCTCTTGCGAGGAAAAATCAATTTTTTTAAAACTACTCATGAATTTCACCTTCGGATTTAGCAATATCGACTGTGATTTGAAATCTTTCTAGAGTACTCACTCTATCCTGAGTAACAGGCGAGGCGAAACGAGCATTTGCAAAAATATCAGAGGCCTCTAAGGTCGCTAATAACGCCGATGCTGCGGGTGACTCACCTTGAATTTGCAAGTGCCCCTCGGAGTATTGCACATAACTTAATGTCGTATCATCTTTTAAAAGCGCACTTAAGGTATTTAAAATTTCAACCAAATCGGGTGAAGCACTTTTTGCTTTTATTAATTGATTAGTCTCATCAATTGCTGCATCAATCGAAGATTGCATAGCCTTCACTTTCTTCGCATCTTTTTCTAAAGCTGTTGCTTTCAAACTGAGCTCATTAACAGATTGATATTCAAAAAAGACTGGCATTGCAAAAACTAACAATATCAATATAAATGTTAATACCCCTAATGAACCATGAACTAATTGAGGAATATTAGCTTTATTATTTTTCAAACTATCAGGCAGTAGATTGTATCCACTTTCAAGATCATTAAATTCATTTGGAGATCCTGCGTAATCAACATAAGAAGGAGTAAGTCCAAGCACCTTTATGTCGTCATACAAAGCATCTAATAATTCACGGGTAGTGAGAATCATCATCACCCTAATTTGCCCAGACTCATCTTTAGCAGATAACTGCTTTACAGAAAAATAAACCTGTTCTAGATTAAAAGGAGTATAACGGTTCAATTCATAACTAATTACCTGTACTAGATTCTCTTTAGCTGCAGCAGGCAAACTTAATTCTTTCTGAATTGCATCTTGACCAGATAACCTTAAAATCACACTTGCTTTAGCTAATCTCTCATCTCTTTCATAAAGATTTTGTAAATTAACAGCTTTATCGCCTCTGTCGAGTGTTATTAAATGTTCTTCTTGCCCTGAATTGTAATAAGAAATACTTAATTGATTATCTCTGGAATTAATTATAATAACGCCTTGGCCATCATTAATAATTTGTTTAATTTTTTCTGGTATTAAGAAATCAAGCTCTTTTCTCCACCAACGAAGAAACTGCTTAAAATTTAAATCAATTGTTGAGTTCAGGTTCAGCATACTGTTTTACTAATAATTCACTCATTTTCTCTGAGAATAGTGATTTGTTATTTGTCTGGGCATGTTGCCATTTCATAACTTGAAATGGGCCTGCCTCATTAGTTTCAGATCGTTTTAATATCACACTTATAGTTGCTCTAGAATCTTTGCTTAAAAAAGACTCAGAAGTAATGGTTACCGCATTACTTTTAGCTGCAACCGCACTTCTTATTCCTGGCATTGGTGGCAATATTGGCATTGGAAATCCATTTCTTGCACTATCAATTCTCGAAAGAACATAAGACTCTATTAAGTCACTATCCAATCCAGAAACAGCCTGCAGAACCTCTTTGCTGGCGACCTGAAAGTTAACCTGAGGTAATTTTGAATAAACAGTCACTAAAGGCTCAATCCACATAAAAATATCTTTATCAAAACCTAATACTAACTGCAACTCTTCTACCGATTCAAAAGGCTTATTTCTTGGCTCGTAAGATAATCCAGCTGCTTCATAATCTGCCTTTTCAGCACCATTAAGATTGGCTAATTCATCACTATCACGCCAATCAAGAATTGCTCCTACTAACTTAACTTGCTGTTCTTCATCAACAGGTGCGTTAATCATTAACATTTGTAATAATCGTTGATCCGCTCTATTAAGGTCTATTTTACCTGCTTCAGACTCTATCCGTATTCGAATTTTAGCTTGGTTAGCAAGAACCTCATAAATACTACCATCAGCTAACCAAATTTTATTGGGGTCGGTGTTAATTAGCATCATTTCTGCAATTGCAATTCCCGAATCTGCAATTGCTTTAGCTTCAGCATTATTTTTTATAACAGATGTAATAGAAGCTTCTCTGCGCATAGTTAGCGAGAAACTTCCGGCCATAATAATCAGTAAACTCAACACCCAAAGCACTAGCACTAAAGCCACACCACTTTGCTTTATCACAAACCGGCACCTGATGCTGTGATACCCATGAGCTCATCTGATGGGCCAGTTACCTTTAGATCAAAGGTCATTTCTGGCCAATATATACCGCTTATCAAATCTATTTTTATTTTGACTAGTCTAGGTAAAACAGACCTTCCTAACCATTCTTCTTCCCAAACACCCTCACTTGCTTGGTCTTCCGCACCAAAATAAGAAATTTTAAAATCTTTAACATGTTTTATTAAAATAACTTCCTCTTGACTTCGATCTTCTCCTTCTGCAAGTTTACCAAAGGGTTCAAGCGTCACTTTCAAAAATGACTCATCACCTTCTTCATTGAGAGTTACCGAAAATAATTGCAACCCCATTCTACCTACACTAGCAGGAAACTCCGAAACAAAATGCAATGTTTGTGAATTCGACTGAAAAGAAAACATCTTCTCCTCACCAATAACGTCGTTCCACGCCGGCCTTGCTACTGACAAATGCTGCTGAAAAAAATTGTAAACAACGCCCATTTCATTGACGCTTGTTATTTTGATCTCGCCTCTTTCCCAGCTATCCGCACAAATTTTTAAACTTGTAAATAATAATACGACCATTATACTTAAAAGAGTTAACCCGATAAGCACTTCTATTAAAGTAAAGCCTTGTGACTTTATTGTGGCCTTAATAACTTCGTTTTTATTAACTTCAAGTCTTTCAACTGCAACCTCAGATAATTTCCTCATGATTGTTGAACCATTTTAATAGTCGTCAAAACGAGTTGCCTATTGCTTGATTTTGTTGCTTGCCAACTCACAATTACTTTTACCTTGAACAATGCAGTCACTAAAGAAGTTGGCTGAATCGTACTACTATCAAAAATATAAGGTGTGATAATAACCAACCATTCATATTTATCATTTTCTAAGCCCGACTCTTCACCCTCGCGTAAAGATGATTCCGCTCCTGTCTTTGCCATCAAACCTTCAGCAATTTGAACTGCAACCGTATAGTCTTCGGAAACCATCGCTGAATTAACGCCACCAGAGAATATCTTTAGTAAAATACCTAGTGACAAAGCGAGTATTGAAAAAGCAATAACAATTTCTAACAAGGAAAAACCTTGTTGTTTCTTAACTGGCATTTTTATCATTTAATTCTATTTGACCAGTTAACCAATTGATATTTATTTGCCAGGCAGACTTACCCTGTTTTAAAGTTATCCTACCCCCTGTTGATGAACCATCTGGAAAAAACTTAAAACCTGTCAAATCACTTCCTTGTGACTGACTTTTTGCGGTAACAACCTTAATAGAAACTGATTCAGGTATGGGATAAACTTTATCACGACGACTAACTCGATATTTCTTAGCTGCAAGATCAATAATGAAACTCATTTCTTGATGCGAAATTAAAGCCTCTCCCCTTGCAAACCGCAATGCAGAAACTACATCCCTCGCTACAACCTTAAGTTTTGTTGCATCATTACCTGATGATAAATTAATACCAACTACTGAAAAGCCCAATACGATGATAAATAGAACAACTATTAACTCAAGTAAAGTAAAGCCTTTATTGTAATTTATTGAGCTCGGCATAATGCCTCTCTATAGATATTTATATATCAATTATTCCCAACTTACTACATCCTGATCTTCTCCAGTACCCCCTTCTTTTCCATCAGAACCATAAGTAAAAATATCAAATTTTCCATGCTCACCAGGGAAGACATAATGATATTCATTTTGCCATGGATCTAATGGAATTTTGGCCTTTCCTAAATAGGGTCCATTCCAATGCTTTGCATTATCTGGAGCTTCAACTAAAGCTTGTAAGCCTTGTTCAGAAGTTGGATAACTTCCAGCATCCAGTTTATACATATCTAATGTAGCTGACAAATCTTCAATTTGAACTTTGGCCGCTTTAGTTTTAGACTCCCCCATATGCTTCATCACTTGTGGACCTACAATACCCGCCAACATTGCAATAATGCCCAATACAACTAATAACTCAAGTAGTGTAAAACCCGTTTGTTTAAAATTTTTCATTTTTGTAATTTTTCCCATTAAAAAGCTAAATCATTAACACTCAATATTGCTAACAAGATTGACACAATAATACCCGCTATCATCAATCCTAAAGTAATAATCAACATTGGCTCAAGAAATGCTAATAAACGCTGAATAGCGACTCTCAATTGTTTATCATAAATAGTAGCCACTCGAAGTAACATTTCTTCTAGACGCCCAGTTTCTTCACCCATTTTAATCATCTGCATAGCCATTTTAGGCAACAATGATTTTTCCAATAAGGCATCAGACAAATGCTTACCTTGCTTAAGTTGCTCTTCGGCACTCGCAATAGTTTCTGCCAAGACCAAATTATCAACCGTTTCCCTAACAATCGTAAGGGCCGAAATAATCGACACACCATTCCCTAATAATGTTCCTAAAGTCCGACTAATATTTGCAGTTTCTTTATTAGTTATAATAGTTCCAGCCAATGGCAATTTTAAAAAATATCCATCCCAAATTTTTTTTCTAACCGGATCAGCCATCTGATATTTCATATAACTAGATACAAATACAAAACCGAGTATTAACGCCCACCAATAACTTTGCAACCACTCTGCTAAAGCAACTACGATTTGAGTAGAAACAGGCAATGCTTTACCAGCACTTTCAAACATTTCAGTAAATTGCGGCACCACAAATGTCAACATAATAAATAATGATGCCAAAGACATTACCAATAAAATGATCGGGTATATCAGCGCAGTACTAACCGTATCTTTTAGTTCTTGAGAGCGCTCTAAATATTCCGCTAAACGAGATAAAACCTCATCAAGACTGCCTCCTGCCTCTCCAGCACGAATCATATTTAAATAAAACTTGGTAAAAACACCTTGCTGCTGCTCTAGTGCATCCGCTAAAGACACCCCACCTTTTACTTTCTCTAATACTTTAGCGATTAACTTTGTTAATCTCTCATTATCTTCTGTTAAATCCATTAATACTAGTAAAGCCTTATCTATAGGCAAACCAGATTCAAGTAAAGTAGCTAATTCCCCAGTAAATAATGCAATATCTTTGGGGGATAGTTTAGATCTTTTCGAACCCAAACCCAAAAATGCCCCACTAGTCGCTGGTGCAACTTTGATAGGAATATATCCTTCCGACTGGAGAACTGCAATTAATGCCTTATCATCTAAAGCTTCCCTAATTGCCTCCTCTGTTTCACCAACACTATTAATAGCTTTATAAGAATATAATGGCATCTTAAGCTTCCGTCGTTACGCGCATTACTTCTTCGAGAGTAGTGACACCCTCTACCACCTTAACTAAGCCATTTTCATAAAGTGTCTGCATTCCCTCTGCAACTGCTAACTTCTGAATAGCTCCAGCCTCTTCATGCGCCATAATCAACTTTCTTATTGGGTCAGTCATCGGCAAAAATTCTATAATAGCTAATCGCCCTCGATACCCAGTACCCGAACAAGATCCACACCCTACTGGCTTATACAGCATAATTCCTGATTTTGATGTAAATCGTTCTAAACGTAATTCTTTAACTATTTCTGGGGCAGCTAAAACCCCTTCTTTACATGCTGGACACAATCTTCTAACTAACCGTTGTGCCAATATGCCATTAACAGTAGATGTCAACAGATATTCTTCTAATCCCATATCTAACAACCGCGTTACACCTCCCGCTGCATCATTAGTGTGTAAAGTTGACAATACCAGATGCCCTGTTAAAGCTGATTGAACAGCTATCCTTGCTGTTTCTAAATCTCGCATTTCACCGATCATAATAACATCCGGATCTTGACGGACTATTGATCTTAGTGCCGATGCAAATGTTAATCCAATTTGTGGTTTCGCTTGGATTTGATTTATCCCCTCCATTTGATATTCAACTGGATCTTCAACTGTAATTATTTTTCTTTGCGGCGTATTTAATTGTTTTAAAGCCGCATACATTGTGGTTGATTTTCCACTACCTGTTGGACCAGTGATTAAAATAATGCCGTGTGGTAAAGACAAAACTTCAATAAACTGATCTAAATGTCGACCAGCAAAACCTAACTCTTTAAAATCTAAAACCGTATTTTCTTTATCCAACAACCTAATTACGACACTTTCACCATGCATAGTCGGTATTGTTGATACCCTTAAATCAAGTTCCTTACCAATCATCTGAACTTTAATACGACCATCCTGTGGCAAGCGGCGCTCAGCAATATTAAGTTTAGCCATAATCTTAATACGTGAAATAACGGCAGCAGTAGACTTAACATTTGGTGCATCAATTTCCTGTAAAACCCCGTCAACGCGTAATCTTACTTTAAGTGACTGCTCAAACGGTTCAATATGAATATCAGAAGCTCGCATTTCAACTGCACGCTGCATAATCAAATTAACCATCTTAATAACAGGCGCTTCACTTGCTAAATCTTTTAAGTGTTCTAAATCTTCTTCACCTAAATCATCAACAGCTAAATCATCAATCAACTTATCCATTTTTGAACGATCTTCACCGTATTGAATGTCTAAAGCTGCATCTATTTCTGATAACAAACCAACTTTGACAACAATTGACTTTCCAAGCATTAATCTAAGTGCATTAATGGTGAATTCATCTTTCGGATCCATCATTACGACTGTTACTTCTTCTGCCGAACTTGATAACCCAATAACATGATAATTTTTCAAGAACCTTAGAGAGACAACTTCTGGCAATTGCCTTTCTACCGGATATTGATCTGAACTTATTTTTTCAATTTTTCCTGATTCAACAAAAGCATCTGCAACATCTAATTCAGAGCATAATCCTAACTTAACAAGTAATTGCGGTAAACTTTCTGCAACCGATGTTTTTTGAACGCGCTCGACTTTTTTCAACTCTGATGCTGAAAGTTTGTTTTTTTCCTGTAATACTTTTAATAAAGACTCATAAGTCATAATAATTCCATAAATAAAAACAATTACCTTCTATTTAGATAAGCTGAGATTTTTAGGCAATTTAACCCATGAATATAATGCATGTTTAATGCAAAGTCTATTACGGTTAGGTTAATACCAATTTATAATTAATTTACACAAACACCTTTTAAACTATTATTGTTTATAACCTTTCCAACCATAAAAGCTGATATATAAATAACCTAATGCAGGTACCAAAAAAGCTACTTGGATCCCAATAATATCTGCAAATGCACCTTGTACAACCGGCAAAATTGCTCCACCCACAATTGCGGCACATAAAATACCTGAACCTTGCCCAGTGTGCTCGCCTAATCCGGCAATGGCTAAAGAAAAGATAGTGGGAAACATAATTGAATTAAATAAACCGATAGCAAGAATAGCCCACATAGCAACTGAGCCACTACTAAATATCACCACTAAAACCAATATCATTGCAATTAAAGCATTAAAGCATAATGTATTTTGAGGCTTAATTTTTTGCATAATTAAGGCACCAACAAAACGCCCTAACATCGCGCCACCCCAATAAAAGGAAACATATCGGCCTGCATCTTGCTCATTTAAATTTCCTATGGAAGTCTCTCCTAAAAAACTGATTAAAAAACTACCGATTGAAACTTCACTACCTACATAAAAGAAAATAGCTAAGGCTCCTAAAACTAAATGCCTATAAGACAAAACACTTTTAGGAAGCTCATGATTCACATCAATAATCAAGTTTGATGACTGTTGTGTGCTTACTTGTAATTTTGGTAATTTAATAAAAATAAAAAGAATAGCGAGCCCAAATAATATAGTCGTCAACCATAAATAAGGCGCCTGTACAGCTAAGGCTTGGGTTAATTGATACGCGGATAATTGCTCATTATTAAGCACTTTAATTTCTTCGACACTCTTTACCGTTTTTGACAATATAAATATAGCACCCAAGTAAGGTCCAAGTGTAGTACCCAAAGAATTAAATGCCTGAGTCAAATTCAAACGACTTGATGCGGTTTCCGACGAACCCAAAACAGCAACATAAGGATTTGCGGCTACCTGTAGCAAACATATACCCGCCGCTAATACAAAAAACGCTGTTAAAAATAACGAATAAGATTGCATACCCGCCGCAGGATAAAATAACAAACAACCCACGCCAGCAATCAACAAACCCATAATAATCCCGCCTTTGTAATCTATCTTTTCAACTAAATAACCACTAGGAATAGAAAAAACAAAATACGCAATAAAAAAACAGAATTGCACCAACATAGCTTGAGTATAGTTAAGCGTAAAAACAGCTTTTAAATGCGGAATAAGAATGTCATTTAAAGCCGTAATAAATCCCCAAATAAAAAACAAAGTACTTAAAACTGTTAAAGAGCTGATATAACTACCTTTAACTGTCAAGTTCTTATCAATTTCTAAAGAGTCTTGAAGCTTATTTAAAGTCATAAAAAGCCTTTTATTCTGCTACCGTAAAATGAACTACTTCAGAACCTACCATAATTTTAAACTCACCTGGCTCCACTACACGCTTTAAATCAACATTTATAAATGACAAATCATACGGGGTAAGTGTAATGGTTATTTTTTCAGTTTGATGTGGATTCAACTCAATTTTTTTAAAAGCCTTCAACTGTTTATTCGGTCTAGTAACAG
Organism: uncultured Methylococcaceae bacterium; assembly: GCA_903903765.1. Taxonomy (GTDB): domain Bacteria; phylum Pseudomonadota; class Gammaproteobacteria; order Methylococcales; family Methylomonadaceae; genus Methylobacter_C. Next base: position 2,083 of record CAIVAH010000150.1, on the reverse strand, counting down.
AAGCTGCAATATCATTTAAATAAACCAAAACAGTTTCTTTGCCTTTTAATATCCCCGTATTCTCTACGTTAATACTTAAACTAATAGATTCACCTATTTTGTAATGCTGTTTGTCTATTTCTAAGCCGAAAGTTTTGAATTGTGTATAACTTAATCCATGACCAAATGGATACAGAGGGTTATAAGAATTAGTATCAAAATTTTCTATTGGTTTATGATCGTACAACACAATATCATTAGTATTTCTAGGATAAGAGATAGGTAATTTACCATTAGGATTATAATCACCATAAAGAATATCAGCGATTGCTTGTCCGCCCTCCATACCTGGTAAAAAACCTAAAATTACCGCAGATGCTTTTTCTGCTTGATCAGTAATAATACGAGGTCGACCACCCAATGTAACCAATACAACAGGCTTTCCAGTTGCAAATAAAGCATTTGCCAACTCGACTTGAGATTGATCTAAATTTAAGGAGAAAATATTACCCATCGTCTCTGTATAAGGCTTCTCACCTACACATAACACAATAATATCTTGATTTTTTGCTGCTTCAACTGCTTTTTCAATATCTATTTTGTCATTAAAACTTGTTCCACCCACATAAGTCACGTGTCCTGTAGATTTTTTCTGAAGAGCAGCATAGACTGTCAACTTATCATCCGGATACAAACTATCATCATCACCTTGCCAACTAAGGGTCCATCCTCCATTTAAGACACTCAATGAATTAGCAGTCGGCCCTGTAATTAAAATTTTCGTGTCTTTGGAAAGCGGTAAAATATTATTTGAATTTTTAGCAAGTACTAAAGATTCACTAGCGGCTTGTAAATTAATCGCTGTTGATTCCTGTGTCGCAAATCGGCTTTCTGCAGAAAGGGGCAGTTTTTTACCCTGAAACAAACCTGCCTGATCTTTTACTTTCAATATTCGGCTCACTGCTTCATCAATACGAGCCATAGGTACTTCACCTGATTTTACTAGCTCTATCAACAAATCATAAAACGAATAATCAAAAGGCACCATACTCATATCAACACCTGCCATTACCGCAATTTTCACTGCTTCTTTCGGTGAAGAGGCCAATTTATCTCGAACAAAAAGACGTTTAATATCTTCCCAATCTGAAACTGTAAAACCTTTAAAACCTAATTCACCACGCAATATAGTCGTTAAATAATGATAATTAGCATGCCCAGGAATACCATCAACCTCACCAGAGTTGACCATAACCGTTGGTGATCCTGCTTTTATACCTGCCTCAAAACTTGGCAAAAAATACTCACGCAACATTCGCTCACTAATCCAAGCAGGCGTTCTATCTTTACCATTATTTGGTACGCTATATCCCACATAATGTTTCAAACAGGTTAAACCTTTATTTGGCGCCGATATATCATTACCTTGATAACCACTGATATAAGCAGAGCCTAGCACCGATGCTAAATGCACATCTTCACCATAGGTTTCCCATAAACGAGGCCATAAAGGTTGCCGACCGATATCCATTACTGGAGAAAAATTCCATTGTAATCCGGATACTCTTAACTCTTGAGCTGTAATTTCACCCTCTTTAACACTTAAGTCCGTATTAAAAGTAGCAGCCATATTGATGGCTTGCGGAAACAAGGTAGAGTTTTTGGTATAGGATGCGCCGTGAATAGCATCAATTCCATATAGCACAGGGATTTTTAATCGCGTTTTTTCTGAAACAGAATTAATTATCTGAATTATCTTGCGCCAGTCTTCAATAGATTGGGCTTTATTATTTGGCGTATTTAAAATTGAACCTATATGGTGATTTAAAATGGCATCCGTTAACTTTTCTTGATCTATTAATTTATCACCTTGTCCAACTATGGCTGAAATATCAATTTGAGTCATCTGACCAACCTTCTCTTCTAAGGTCATTAATGCCACAATTTCTTCCACCTTAGTTTGCTGACTAGAATCTAGATTTTTCACTGAACACCCCACTATCACAAGTGACAAAGTCAATATAAAAATTATTTTTATATGCAATTTCTTTACCTATCAGACCTTTTTAAATAATCAAATCTTAAATAACTCAGACTATTTTAT
>CAIVAH010000149.1 GCA_903903765.1 uncultured Methylococcaceae bacterium | reverse complement strand
TGAGCGTAGAGCTGACGACGCTACTCGTGATGTGGTCAGTTGGTTAAAATGTGAATACATGATGGATAAGATCGGCGAAGAGGTCTCCGGTATTATTTCTGCCGTCACTTCGTTTGGTTTCTTTGTGGAATTGGCTGATATTTATGTTGAAGGTTTAGTGCATATCAGTAATTTGGGCCAAGATTATTTCCATTTTGATCCAACGAGTCATCAGTTAAAAGGTGAGCGCACTAATACTAATTATCGCTTAGGTGATACGGTAAAAATTAGGGTGGTACGCGTTGATTTAGATGAAAAGAAAATGGATTTTGAGCTGATTTATAAAGAAGGTTCAGTCCAAAAAATAGCAAATACGGACCCAGATAAGCCTAAAAAAAGACGCCGTAAGAAAAAAACAACGAAATGAAATTAACTAAACTATTCGGCTTGCATTCTGTGCAGGCCGCGCTCGATTATTCGCCTAAAAATATTCAACAAGCTTGGGTAGATACCGGTAGACAAGATAAACGCCTAACTAAAGCGATTGATGATTTACTAGATTTAGGCATCCAGCCAGAAAAAGTCGATAGAAAAAGACTCGATCGTTTAGCAGATAGTAATAATCATCAAGGCATTGTGATTGAAGTGGAAATGCCGGGTGAGTTATCAGAAAGCGATTTAAAATCAGCGGTTGAAAGTCTAAACGAAACGGCTTTGTTTTTAGTGTTAGATAATGTGCAAGATCCCCATAATCTGGGTGCGTGTTTAAGATCAGCTGATGCTACCGGCGTGCATGGCGTAATTATTACTAAAGACAATGCCACTGGCATTACGCCAACGGTTTGTAAAGTGGCGAGTGGCGCTGCAGAAACGGTTCCGGTTTATCAAGTTACCAATTTAGCACGTACTTTGCGTTGGCTTAAAGATCAAGGGTTGTGGATTGCTGGTGCAGATGGTGAGACAACACAAACACTTTATACGACTGATTTTACAGCGCCTATGGCCATTGTTATTGGTGCGGAAGGCAAAGGTTTACGCCGTTTAACGAAAGAGCAGTGTGATATGTTGGTGTCTATACCGATGCTGGGTCGCGTAGAAAGTTTAAATCTTTCGGTTGCAACGGGTGTGTTGCTTTTTGAAGCAGTCAGACAGAGATTATTGGTTGCTAAATAATGTCGGACACTTTTAATTATGTGTTAAAGGCTAATGGATTAAGCTGTATTCGTGATGATCGAGTTTTGTTTGAAGGTCTCTCATTTACAGTCAGTGCTGGCCAAGTTTTATTGCTAGAAGGTCAAAACGGTAGCGGTAAAACCTCTTTATTGCGCATTTTATGTGGTTTTCGTGAGCCTGATGAAGGTGAATTATCGTGGTGTGCTGATACCCTATCGGACAGTTCTTATTTTGCTGACTTAGCTTATGTGGGGCATTTAGAAGGCGTAAAAAAAGAACTGACCGTTTACGAGAATTTAAAAGTGGCTTTAGCCTTAGGCCAACCCGGAAATTATTCTATTATGGATGCTTTGGATAGGGTGAGCTTAACGGATTATGATGAGGTATTAGTGCAAGCCTTATCAGCGGGTCAGAAAAGACGCTTATCGTTAGCACGCTTATTAATGACTAAAAATATTTTGTGGATATTAGACGAACCGTTTACTTCTTTAGATAAACAAGGGATTGATCTTATTGAAACATTAATGTCAGAACATTGTGCCATGGGTGGCATGATTGTATTAACATCACATCACGACTTAAGCATACAAGGCGTTGATGTTCAGCGTATTTTGTTATCTTAATGTCCTTAAGTATCGCTTTTTTTGCTATTATTAAACGTGACTTAGTTTTAGCTTTACGTCGACGCTCTGAAGTGGCTAATCCTTTGTTATTTTTTATTCTAGTGATTACACTATTTCCTTTAGGTATTGGTGCCCAACCGCATTTGTTACAATCCATTGCGCCCGGTATTATTTGGGTATCCGCTTTATTAGCCGCTATGTTGTCTTTGGATAGTCTATTTCGCTCAGACTTTGATGATGGTTCTTTAGAACAAATTTTATTAAGTGCCCATCCAACTTCTTTGCTAGTACTAGCAAAAGTGATTGCCCATTGGTTAGTGACTGGCTTACCTTTGTTGATTGTAGCGCCTTTGTTAGCGGTTTTTTTAGGCATGCCGACTCAATCAATAGGCGTTTTATTATTAACACTTTTATTGGGTACCCCGGTATTAAGCCTAATTGGCGCTATTGGCGTTGCCTTAACGGTGGGTTTAAGACGCGGCGGGATGATTTTATCTTTATTAGTTTTACCCTTGTATGTGCCGGTGTTGATTTTTGCCAGTAATGCCGTGGAGATGTCTAGCGCCGGTTTACCCATTCAAGCCCAATTAAATATCTTAATTTCTTTTTTAATGATGGCGTTGTTCTTAGCGCCTTGGCCTACAGCAGCGGCTTTAAAAATGAGCCTTAACTAAACATACAATTTATACTATTTGCTTCTTACTACATTAGAGGGTATTACCATGCTTAGAATTCTGTTGTTTTTAGCGACCAATATTGCCATTATGGTCGTAGTGAGTATTATTTTTAATATTTTTGGCTTAAACAGTACATTAGATGCACAAGGTATTGATCTTAATTTAAATGCATTATTAATCATGTCAGCCGTCATCGGCATGACGGGTTCCTTTATTTCATTAGCTATGTCTAAGTGGACGGCTAAACAAGCAATGGGTGTGGTAGTCATTAATCAACCCCAAAATCAAACTGAGCAATGGTTAGTAGAAGTGGTTGCTAAACACGCGCAATCTGCTGGCATTGGTATGCCAGAAGTAGGTATCTTTCAGGCACCAGAAGCTAATGCCTTTGCTACGGGTATGAGTAAAGATAACGCTTTGGTTGCCGTTAGCACCGGGCTCTTAAACGTGATGACTGCCGATGAAGTAGAGGCGGTTATAGGGCATGAGATGACGCATGTAGCTAATGGTGATATGGTCACTATGGCTTTGATGCAAGGCGTGGTTAATACGTTTGTGTTTTTCTTTGCG
>CAIVAH010000148.1 GCA_903903765.1 uncultured Methylococcaceae bacterium | reverse complement strand
GAAAAAGGCTATACAAGAACAAAAGATAATGGCTTCTGCGCCGGGTAATAAAATGCCTGTTGCGCCAACCAGACCACCTAAACTCATTACGCCAACAAAAGTAAGTGGTAATAACCAGATAGCCGAACCGCGCAGTTGTGCTGCCCAGATACCGACAGCTAGCATCGCTAAAAGATGATCCGAACCATGTAAAGGGTGCGTAAAACCGCTAGTCCAACCGATCAGGTCCATTGTCGAAAACTGTCTGAACACCGCCAAAACAACAGTCAGTAACAAGCCCAAACCTAACGCTATGCGTGGCTTACTGAGGCGAGTTAGAGCAGTGGTTGGCTTAATTGACATTAAATAGAATCTGACGATTTAAATTTGAGCGCGAATTTTCGGCTATTTTATTAGATTAGGCAAGTATTTATGTCGTATTAGATATTTCTCTTTAGTATGAGTCTATGGAATACTGATGGCTGACTTTAAGATAAGCCAATGCTTTAAGGATGCTTCCTGAAAGCATTTAAAAACAATGCGTTGATAATATTTTTTGGCATTTTTATTGCTATAATTAATCTTAAATCTTATTAAATATCGTTAACCATTTTAGGTTTAAATTTCCATTCTTTGATAGCTGTAAGTGCTGCTTCATTAAAAATATCTTCCGGTTCCGCTTCAATAACAATAGCATTATCAACTGCGCCATCTGCTTTTACTGTAAGTTCAATTCTAACCCAGCCATTTCGGCCGCGCCTTTTTGCTATTAAAGGATATTCCGGTTTTACTGAATAAATAGGTTTTAGTTCTGAATTTGTTTCCTGACTTTTAGTTTCTGTGGTGTTGTTTGTTGTTGGTGCAGAAACTGCTGGTACTACTTCAGATTTTGGCGCTGGTTGTGATGATTCACTGCTCATCAGTTCAGAGGCTTTTAGTTGAGGCGCAACAGGCGCTTCTTCAGGCTTAAACACTGGTGCGGGTGCGACCTTAGGTATATCTTTAAGTTTTTCTAGCTCACGAACAGGCGGTGCCGGTTTCTTAACTAGACGTTGGATTTTAACAGGTTTTGATTTTTCGAGTGTTTTTTGCGGTGCTGGAGCTGCTGGAGAGGGTGTCGGTAAAGCGGGCGTTTCACTTCCTGCTTGTTGATGCACTTCAACACTCATAAGCAGCGTGGGATCAAGTTGTTTAAGATCAGTTTTTTTAAGCAAATAAAACGCTATAAATAAATGTATTATTACAACGAAAATTAGAATAATACTTATAACAGATGTCGTCGCGTTTTTGGTTGCGTTTGGGTTCAAACCATTGGTACCTGAATAAGTCTTATGTGTTAATGACATGAAGTGATGGCGGTCTTTTATCAAAAAATCTGTTGGCTTATTCGTATTTTGAGTTTTATCGGTCTATTATACTGAGGACTGTGGAAAAGTATAAAGTGTTTAACTTAAACGCCACTTAATGTGCACGCGTTATTGAAAAGGAAGTTGGTTTTTCTGGCATAAAATATGCATTATTTTACTAGTTGCGTGATGTGTTATTGCTGAAACTCCTATAGATTTGCTTTTGGTTGGCTGACTTAAGAGTTTATATTGCTGTTATGCACTAAAATGAGTCAAACGCTCTCGTATGGAGTGCATTGGCTGTTATTGTTTTTGTTGTTTCTGGATAAATATGACCAAATCAGAATTAATTGATGCTATCGCTATTAAACTAGATCGCTTTTCAAGGAAGGAAGTTGATGATTTTGTGGATTGTCTAATAGAAGGTTTATGTAAAGCTGCTATTAACAATGAACGTGTAGAAATTAGAGGCTTTGGCGTTTTTACACTGCATCATCATGGGGTACGCTCAGGACGAAATCCTAAAACAGGTGAATTAATACAGTTACCTGCCAATGCCTTGTTACATTTTAAACCCGGCAAAGAACTTAAAGACCGTGTTAATAAATCCATGCATTTAACGCAAATCATAAAAGATGCTTAGTTATTTTTACTGATTATATAGACTTATATCCCTCTATACAAAGTTTAGGTATGATAGCTTATTGTCTATCACCTTGCTTTTTATATGACTGCTATTGCTGACCATAAATTTGATCTTGATAAATTGCCGGAGCCTGTAAAATCCTCTGTAAAAATAGCCTTAGATCTTTGGGATGAGCAACTTTCGCATGCCAATCTGCAATTATCTTTAACCCTCGAATTATCTTCTAGCTTTATCAAAGTCTGGGCCTCTAGTCAGTTTGTCTCAGATAGTTGTCTTAGACATGCCGAATTACTGATTGATTTAGTCAATACGGGTGACTTGTTTAAGGCGTATTCTCAAAATTACTATACGCAAAAACTTGCTTTGTTAGATGTGTCAACCGAAGCAGAGTTAATGCAAAAACTCCGGTATTTTCGGCGTAAAGAAATGGTCAGAATCGCTTGGCGTGATTTAGCCGCTTGGGCGCCTTTATCAGAGACTTTAAGTGAATTGTCTTGGTTAGCGGATAGCTGTATTCAGTTTGCCTTAGCATTTTTATATCAAGAAGCCTGTGAACGTAGAGGTACCCCCGTTTTATCAGATGGCACACCTCAGCAAATTATTGTGTTAGGCATGGGTAAGTTGGGCGCTTATGAACTTAACTATTCTTCTGATATTGATCTGATATTTGCGTACCCACAAAATGGTGTGTTAACGGATAGAAAAGAAACCAGCTATAGCGAATTTTTTACCCGCTTGTGTCAACGCTTGGTAAAGGTATTAGATGAGATCACTGTCGATGGTTTTGTGTTCCGTACGGATATTCGCTTAAGACCGTTTGGTGATAGTGGTCCTGTCATTATGAGTTTTGAGGGCATGGAAAATTATTATCAAACTCAAGCCCGAGAATGGGAACGCT
>CAIVAH010000147.1 GCA_903903765.1 uncultured Methylococcaceae bacterium | reverse complement strand
TGTGTATAACTAATGTATAAAAAAAACCTTTAAATAATAATTGTATTTATACACAGTTTTATACATAAAATTTATCGTTTTATACATAGTATATCCACATGCCTAATGTATTTAAGTGTTGTAATTTTATATTAGTGAGAAAGGGTTCGCAGAAGATTTGAGTAGTCTTCTGCAACACTCATATCAGAAATCTTCAATTCACTAATTTTCTTGCATGCATTCATCACTGTTGTATGATCACGTCCACCAAAAGCATCTCCTATTTCAGGAAAACTATGAGAGGTAAGTTCTCTCGCTAAGCTCATGGCTATTTGACGAGGACGAGTAATATTTTGTTTACGCGATTTAGAAGATAGATCTATTATTCTTATTTTAAAATACTCTGCCACAGTTTTTTGGATATTATCCATATTGACTAATTTATCTTTTAAATAAATTAAATCGTGTAATGCTTCTTTAGTGAATTCAATCGATATTGGACGACCTGTAAATTGAGAATTTGCAATAACGCGTCTTAAAGCACCTTCTAAATCACGAACGTTAAAAGGAATTTTTTTTGCTATGAAAAATGCAACTTCCTGTGGAAGTAAAATATTAGCTTGTTGAGCTTTTTTCATAAGAATTGCCGCTCTGGTTTCCATATCAGGAGGTTCAATTGAAACAGGAAGTCCGCAACCAAATCTAGATTTTAATCTGTCTTCTAGACCAATAATTTCTTTTGGATATTTATCGCAAGTGAGCACTATTTGGCGTTTTTTATCTAATAAAGCATTAAATGTATGGAAAAACTCTTCTTGAGAGCGTTCTTTACCAGCAAAAAATTGAATATCATCAATGAGTAAAACATCAATAGCACGATAATATTCTTTAAATGCATTAATGGAGTTTTGTTGTAAAGAACGGACCATGTCTTGTACAAATTTTTCGGAATGCAGGTATACGATGGTTACATTAGGGTTTGTTTTAAATACTGCATTGCCGATGGAATGCATTATGTGTGTTTTACCTAGTCCAGATCCACCATAAATTAATAAAGGGTTGTAGGCTTTACCTAAGTTCTCAGATACTTGTATCGACGCTGCACGAGCTAACTGATTAGATTTGCCCTCTACAAAATTTTCAAAGGTAAATGATTTATTAAGGAAGTTAGGTATTGATTTCTTTGGATTAGTGACTTTTGTTTTTGGCGTTACAGCCGCTGCGGGTGTTTTTTTTGAACCAATTTCAAAAGTAAGATTATATTTTCCATCTGAAAATTCGAGTACAGATTCTTCAATCTTTGTTAAATAATGTTGTTTAACCCAATCTAAAACAAATTTATTGGGAGCTAAAAGTTTTATTTGTTCATTAGTTTCTATTGCTTGTAGTGGCCTTATCCAGGTACTGAAATCAGAACTGGATATTATATTTTCAAGTTTCGTTAGACAATTATTCCAGATTAAATTCATTAATGTAGTTACTTTTTAGTTTGATAAAGGTCAAATAGAAGAAATAATAATTGTACTTAAAATATCATGAATCATCGAATTGCTTAATTGACATGTTATACATATTATTTTATCATCCATAGGCTTTTTTATGTGTTTTTGTTAACACTCAACTAATTAGGTTTTGATATTATGAAAAGAACGTACCAACCAAGTAAAATTAAACGAGCAAGAACTCATGGTTTCCG
>CAIVAH010000146.1 GCA_903903765.1 uncultured Methylococcaceae bacterium | reverse complement strand
CACCACCAGAAATACCAGTTAAAACAGTGTCTTTAACTACTAAAGGTGCGTTAGTGTTGGTCATACCTAATTTAGGATCACCGTTTTGAACGCTCCACACTCTTTTACCCGTTTTTGCATCTAATGCAGTTAAAACAGTGTTAGATTGTTGTAAGAAAATTTTGCCGTCACCGTAAGCTAAACCACGGTTAACTGTATCGCAGCACATAACTGGGATAGTTACGTCAGCATCTTGAGTAGGAGTAAATTCCCAGATAACTGACTGAGTTTTTTGATCAAGAGCGTATACAGTGTTAGGGAATGGAGTGTGAATGTAAATAACATTGTCAACAACTAATGGACCGCCTTCATGACCACGTAATACGCCTGTAGAGAAAGTCCAAGCTGGTTGTAGATTTTTAACGTTGGCAGCAGTGATTTCGTTAAGATTGCTGTAACGAGTGCCGGCGTAATCGCCACCCCAAGTTGCCCAGTTAGCTGGATCTTTTGTTAGAGTGTCAACACCACTGTTAGCTGTAGAAATTGCTGGTGCAGCTAATAACGCAGCTACACTTGAAGCAAGCAGCCAACTTTTTAAAGGCTTCTTCATATTTATTTCTCCTGGTATCTTGTTAATTAGACAAAATACTGATTATGATTTTTTAGACTAATATTAGTTTTTTTGGTTGAATGTATACATTCCTAAAACTCCGGAAATTACTCATACCAAGACACTAGATTTAATGATTTTGCATAAAAAGTCAAATATAAATATACAACTTCACTTGTTTGTTGATATTAATTGTAAGCAATAAATGCTAATAATCTATTATAAATACCTTATTAAACAAGTAATTCTGCTGTTTATATTGTTTTTATTTTGTAACCTTCATTATTCCAAGATAAAACACTTCCGGTGTTTTTATCCCATGCTGCTAATACAAACCGCTGAGCTAAAATATTATCTATGATAAATTCATGTACATCAGGTCGGTGCGTATGGCCATGGATTAATCGATGGCATTGGTATTGAGTCATTTTTTCTATAACTGCATTTTGATTGACGTCCATGATATTGGTTGATTTTCTTCGCTTATGAAAATAACTACGTATGCGATACCAGCGCGCTACTATCAATCTTAGTAATAGAGGTTTGGATAAAACATTTTTTTTCCATAAGTCAGTGTGTGATTTAACACGAAAGGCTTGGTAGGTTAAATCATCAGTACAAAGTAAATCACCATGGGTAAGTAGCGTTGGGGTGCCAAATAAATCAATGACGACATAATCATTTAAAAGTATTACGCCGGTTTCGTTACAAAACCGTTGGCCTAATAAAAAGTCTCGATTGCCTAGTTGTAAAAAAACATTTACACCCGATAGAACTAGTTCTTTAAGTTGTTTGCGAATTTGATTGTTGGGAGGTGTGGGGTCGTCATCACCAATCCAAGCATCGAACAGGTCACCTAAAATGTAGAGCGCTGATGCTTTAGAAGCAGTATTTTTAAGGAAGTCCAAAAAGCGCCGAGTTATTTCTGGTTTATCTAGACCAAGATGTAAATCTGAAATAAATAAAATATCTTGCTGCACTTAAAATATCCTCAGAATTTGCAAAAGTTGATGTCGTTAGGTATCTGATAAATTAGATACCTAACTTATTTGAAATCTTAGGGTGTTACTATTTCTGCTTTAGTAATGATGATGTTTTCGTTTGGAACATCTTGGTAAGGACCTTTTGATCCTGTTGCTTGTTTAGCCATAGCATCAACAACATCCATACCTTCTACAACTTCGGCAAATACAGCATAGCCCCAGCCGCTAGCATTTTTTCCTGTGTGATTTAAAAATGTATTGTCTTTGTAATTAATAAAGAATTGCGCAGTAGCGGAGTCAGGATCGTTTGTTCTTGCCATTGCTACAGTGCCACGTGCGTTAGTTAGGCCATTGTCAGCTTCGTTTTTAATGGCCGCTAAAGTTGGTTTTTGTGTAAAGTTAACATCAAAACCGCCGCCTTGCGCCATAAAGCCAGGAATAACACGGTGGAATATAGTGCCGTCATAAAAACCTTGTTTAACATAAGTTAAAAAGTTTTCAGAAGAAATCGGCGCTTTTTCTGCATTTAATTGGATAGTAATTTCACCCAAAGTGGTGGTGAGTTTGACTTTTGATGATGTTGTTGGCATAGTTTTTTCCGTTGAAAAAGAAAGTGTTGAGGTTAACAATAACATTATAAAAATGATGATTTTACGCATCTTAAGATCCTTTAAGCTGTGATAAATAATAGATTTTAGGTGTTTTTATCTTGAAAGAGAAGTGGTGGCTTGGTAAATTGTAGCTATTGTTGTCTAGTAATATTGCTGTAATGCCTTTTATTTAATGAAATATGTTGAAAATAT
>CAIVAH010000145.1 GCA_903903765.1 uncultured Methylococcaceae bacterium | reverse complement strand
TTGATGACATTAACAAAGTCATAAACTACGCGGCGTTCACAGCCCATAATTAAGTCAAGATTACGTAAGCCTACATCAAAGTCAATAACGGCTGTTTTATGGCCTTTTTTTGCAAGCCCCATGGCAATAGCAGCACTTGTAGTTGTTTTACCAACACCGCCTTTACCTGATGTTACGACTATTACTCTTGCCACAAAATTTTCCTCTACGTTAATGGTGTAACACAATATCTTTAATAATTAGTGATTTGTCCTGCAAATAAATCTGCACGGGTTTATTACGCACTGACGCGGACAAATCTTCGCTAACTTTATAATTACCAGCAATAGAAATCAATTCAGCCTGCAAATCAAAACAAAATATTCTTGCTTCAATATCACCCTGCACACCTGCTAAAGCTCTACCTCTTAATGTACTATAAACATGAATATTGCCCTCAGCAATAATCTCCGCACCCGCACTTACTTGTGCCATAATCACTAAATCACCCGCCGCGTAAATTCGTTGCCCTGATCTAATAGGGTGATTAACTAAAGTAGTCGGCACAGAAACCTTTATTTCTGCAGGCTTGTTGGGCATTGGTGTAGGCGGAGTTTCAGCTGGAACCTTTGTCAATGTTTTACTCTCAACCACTGACTCACGACCTTGAGCAATATAAACAGGAATTCCCAAACCTAAAGACTGCTTATTTTGTAGCACATTACCAGCCCTTATACCAACCACTAGTAAGCCAGCCTTTCGAATTATTCCAACTAGACCAATAATATCAACTATATATCCTTGCTTATTGATTTCTTGCAAATCTAAAACTATAGGGGAGTTTTTAAAAAACTCAGGCGCTTGCTTTATTTTTTGAGTCAATTGTTGTTCAAGTAAACCCATATCATCGGTAGACAACATTAGAACCGGCACTGAAAATGTACTCGTTTTGAATTCAAGCACGTTATTTAAGTTTGATATTTTTTTTGAGTCCTGCGACATTGGAGCTATCTATTAGGTCGTTAATATAAGTAAATCTTGAAAATAAAATCTTTGTACTATGGGATTTGTCGCTATAAGTTGTTTTCAGGCTAGTATTTCATAAAAACTGAATTCGTACAAAATTTTACATATTAATACCACTATTAACACCCACTTGTAAAGCTGAAGACTTTATAACATCCCAATAAAAAAGGGCCACATCTTTTGAGATGTGACCCTTTTTATTTCATAACAGGTAAATAATTTTACCAAGCATGAAATATAACAATTAACGTTTCGAGTATTGTGGACGTTTTCTAGCTTTATGTAAGCCAATTTTCTTACGTTCTACAACACGAGAATCACGAGTGACAAAACCCGCCTTTCTTAAAGCGGGTCGCAAAGCTTCGTCATATACCATCAATGCACGAGTTAATCCATGACGAATAGCACCTGCTTGACCAGATGGACCACCACCTTTAACAATGACATTAACATCAAACTTCCCAACCATCTCAACACATTCTAAAGGTTGACGTGATACCATTTGATCAGTCTTACGACCGAAATAGTCTTCTAAAGTTTTTTTGTTAACCGTGATTTTTCCAGTCCCTGAAGTAGCGTAAACACGTGCAATTGCACTTTTACGACGACCTGTTCCGTAATACTGAGCTGCTGCCATTGTCTACTCGCTTATAATTCTAAAACTTTTGGCTGTTGA
>CAIVAH010000144.1 GCA_903903765.1 uncultured Methylococcaceae bacterium | reverse complement strand
GGCATGAATCAAACCAATCTGCGCGTCCTGTCCTTGACGACCTATGGCTCTGACATTATTTGCGGCTTCAAGTAATACGGGTAATTCAATACGGTCGCTATAAGCAAACCCCGTTTTCTCTCCTGATACGGCTCTTACACCTACACCTTGTTCAATACTATGGCTACCTTCCTTAATAATGCCGCCTTCCATGACCCAAGATTCACTATGACTAGACTGAAAGTAAATATCGGCTGCATCTACACTCGAAGTTACTAGTCTAGCCATGATTTTTTCGATATCTGTATCTTGAATACCAACAGGCAACAAAATAGCTTGTTTTGCTAAATTTAATATTTCCATTAGACCATTAATTTATTGTTGTTCTTATGCAAAGGGATAACGTACTTATGCGGCTAGTCTTTATGATTATAAAGACCAGCCTTATTAAGGGAGTATTTTGAACGCTCACTCATTGTTTTAAAAATAGACAATAACAACTTTTGTGCTCCATCAGATGGCTGAGTTGTCAATTTATCATTTTCATCATTCTTAGAACTTTGCTTTGGCTCAGAATTATTAGCCGCCGTAACTTCTGTTTCTAAACCGTTATCCTTTACAGTTAACACATAGCGTTCTTCGTTATTGTTATCATCAAAATAACTCAATGTCTTATTGAGGAAACTACTATCATCAGCACTTATCTTATCAGGATCATAGGTTACAAAATACCGGCCTGTATCATGCTCTTTATCAGTAATCTCAAGTTTATCTGCTCTCAACGCATTCCCTAAAGTCTGCCAAGCCACATCAAAAGGCTGTTTAATAATTAACAAGGGTGGATTATTAGATTTTAGATAAACCAGATTACCTAAACCTGTCCCTTCTATGTCTTGTTTCACAGAACTAGTATCTATTATTTTAATTTCGTTATTAGCATTTAACTCTGGAGGCTTCTCAAGCATTGCTGTATCACGATAACGACTATCATGAGCAGTGCAAGCATCCAATAAAAAACAAAATAAAATAACCTTTAGTTTTTTCATCTTCAACTACTTAGAAAAAACGTCGATGATCTAAAACAGGAAAAGCCCCACGAACTTTATGTAAGCGTTCTAAGTCAATGTCTGCAGATACAAAACCACCACCAGTTTTATAACAATCTAAAATAACTCCCCAAGGATCTATAATCATACTATGGCCATAAGTTTTGCGACCATTAAGATGAAATCCACCTTGATTAGGTGCAATCACATAACACAAATTTTCAATCGCTCTAGCACGTAATAATACTTCCCAGTGAGCTGATCCGGTCTCAGCAGTAAAAGCTGAAGGAACCACCAATATTTCCACACCTAAATCAGACATTTTTCGAAAAAACTCTGGAAAACGTAAATCATAACAAATAGCTACACCCAATTTTCCAAAAGGCGTATCAAAAACCTGTATGTCTGTACCGGGTTCAATTGCATCTGACTCACGATAAACTTCATCAGTTTCAGGCACTTTTACATCAAACAAATGTATTTTGTCGTAACGCCCTACTCGCTCACCTTTATCATTGTAAATCAAACAAGCGGAACGCACTTTATGACTTGAATCTCCCGCTAAGGGCATGGTTCCACCGACTATCCATACGCTATGTTTTTTTGATGTATTAGCTAAGAAATCTTGAATAGAACCGAATCCGTCTACTTCTTTTGCATTCAATTTATCAGTTTCATGAGTGCCCATTAGGGCAAAATTTTCTGGTAAAGCCACCAATTTTGCACCTGCCTTTACCGCTTCTGAGATTAACTTTTCTGCTTCTAGTAAATTAAAACTGATGCTAGGGCTTGATGCCATTTGAATTGCTGCACACTTAATCATATATCTCTCTTATTTTTGCTCTTGATTTTCCTTATTCCAAGGAAAATCCGTAAGACTGTACCAAGTCTTTTGAACTAAACCAGCATTTTTATGTAAAGGTATCACTTGTGAATTCCTCCAAGTACCCTTAACCAAATACTGATACCCAAAGAAAAAACCCTCTTGGTCTTTACCGGTCAATGATTGTCCAATTAAACCAGTTACTTTATCAACAATTGTACCAGCAATAGGCAACGCATCAGCACTTTTTGGTACCACTGAAATCAACTCATCAAGACTTTCATTAATTAAATCAGCACTCCCAACAATACTAATTTTCGCAGGAATTGCATCAACCACTAAATCTTTTGTTATCGCTTTACCATCAGTTAAATCGAAATGGCCTTTAATACTGTTGAATGACAAACCCTCTTTGTAAACATCACTAAAATCTAATTGAACTCTTTTCACCCACTGAGCCATGGCCAAAATACCCAATAATCTTCCAAAACCAGGCTCTACACTTAATAACCTACCCGATTTCAAATCAAAATCAATACCCGCTTTTACATTTTTTAATTGCATCTGATAAGGAGCGCCATCCCAATATCCAGAAAAATCAATATTGGCCTCAGTCTCTTTAAAATCTTTGCTAATATCAAGATTTTCTAGCCACTCACCGGCATCGGCTACATGTAAGTGCCCTTGCAAATTAGTCATTGATGTTCCGTTAAGTACCTTCCAAGTACCAGAAACTTGCAAATGTTGCTCGGCACCCTGTAAATCCATTTTTTTAATAAACATACCATCTGGCATTCTTTCCGTTTCTACAGTCATATGCCCTAGGTCAATACCACGCCACCAAGTTTGATCACTATGTAATGATAATAATGGCAAATCATTAGGAAACACATCTACCTTAATATCTTGATCTAAGTTTGACTTCCCAGAAGCCTCTACTTTATTTTCTAACTCTTTGAAACCAGATAAATCTAGTGAACTCAATTCTAAATCAACCTTATCAGGGCCTTTTGTATCTTTAGGTATTTTTACCTGTCCTGTCGTAAAAGCACTCTTAACGTCCCCCACCCAATATCCATGCTCTAATTTTAAAATCAAATCGAAAAGACCTAAAGGAGTCTCTTTCCACATTGCTTGCTGACTATGAACTTTTAATTTCTTAATATCCAATGGAGCAGATTTTTCATCTTGTTTTTGAGCCAACAAAGAAGACCAATCATAAAAATTAAACGGCGTTTCATTAATCTCAACACTTAAACCCACTTCTTTATCGGACTTCAGATCACCATCACCCATTAAAATCTGTCCAGAATAAAATCGATGGGCCTTCAAATCTAATTGCACATCTGCTTTAAATTGCTCATTATAATTAAGCTTAATCGGTAAAAACTCGTCCCCGCCCAAGCCAAAAGTTAACCCTAATGATTTTCTCTGCTCTTTAGTTTTAGCTAAAATTTTAGGCAACTCTAAACTAACCCCCAGCAAATCACTCTGTAACAAAAGCTCTGACGGTCTATCTTCATAGGGCAATCCGAGCTTTAATTGATAATTTAAAACGCCATTTGCCAAATTCAAACCCGGAATATCAAATTGATGTTGTAAATCCTCAATACTAGCATTGCCAATAATATTTAGAAAAGTTTGCTCATGATCCGCTTTGTCAATATTCACCTTTATGGGATTGTTAATAGCCTGAGCTCGAATTGTGTCACTATAAACTCCGTGTTCGGTAAATTTTAAATCACCCTCTACTTGACTAACCAAAAGATCTAAAGCGTCAACATTTAGGCTAGCATTCTTAAACTGAGCCATGCCAAATACTTTAGGCAAAATACCCTCAGCTAAAGGTAATGTTAAATCTAACGTAACAGGTGTATTGCCTTTTGGAGTAAGAGCATCAACAACAAACCCTACTTCAGAATTTAAAGGTGATGCCTTTAAAAACTTAAACACATTAGCTATCTCACCTTCTAATCTACCCGTTACCGTTAATATTTTACTTCTACCCATCTCTGGATTAATGACTGTTGCTTGAGAAATATTCAATTCATGACTTTTACCTTGAAAAATCTCACAATTTAGATAACGATGCTGAATATCTACTTTACCCTTAATGTCTGTGATCAATGGCCAATCAGGGGCGTAATTCAAAGTCAAACCTTCAACATCCAATCGGGTTTCAAAAACACCATCATTATTTTGAGACGGAAATACACCCAATTTACTAACATAAAGTATCTGACCTTGCTTAACTTTTCCAGCAGCGAAAGCTTTATCAAACCATGCCACATCGGCTGGCTTCATAACTTTTTTAGGGTAATATGGCGTCAACAAACTGACATCATCACTAACAAAATTAGTTTGCAAGTCCATGAAAGGCAAGTCTTGTGAAATCGGAAAAATTAAATGCAACCGACTATTACTTTGAAAGTGTGGTAAGTTTAAATGAATATTCTCACTAGAAACAAACCAAGCAGTCGCTGTTTTAGACCAATCGATTTTAGCCTTAATATGTTCAATATTAAGTGGCTCCAAAAAAACATCTGTCATGCTAAATTTTGAATTATTCGAAATTAAGCGTAACTCACCCGAATTTTCAGTGCCTTTTATGACACCCGTTAAATTAGAAATTCCAGGAACACCCAATAACGGCATAAAACTTAAATCTTTAAAAACACCTTTAATAGCTAAAGTCTTATCTGTGATGTTAGCAAATAAAGCAAAGTTTTCTATAACCCCCTGTATATCGGCTTGCTGCAACAATTGTAAATGCTGTTTAGTAATTGGAGCGAAAAACTGAGTAATATAAGCAAGCTCTTTTAAATCTAACTGTTCAATATGAAATGAAAGCTTTTGAAGTTCACTATTATCATTTAACACACCTGAGATACTAAATACTGCATCAGGCCATACTTTAGTATCTCCCTGACGAGAATTTGTTTCTAAAAAGAACTTTGTAACATCAAACTTCCAAGTTTTATCTTGAAAACTCCCTTTAAATTGGGTGTTTAATTGCTTAGCACTAAATAACTGATCCGCCTGCTGTACATTTATTTCTTTTACATTTACTTGCGCTTGCAATCCCACTAATTGCGACTGCTGCAAATTACTCCATACTTTTACATTAGCCACACCCGAATGTATTGCTAAATTGATTGGCAAATCAAGGTACTTTATTGCCGATAGCTTAAGGTTTTTACCTTCAACAAATACTTGCCCATTAATTGCAGATGAGGCAAAAACATTCCCATCAAAACTCATAACAGCAGTCACATAATCACCATAGATCACCGGCAATTGCGACATTATCTTAACTTGATGATGTGAGTCTTTATTAATGATCGCTAAATTGACAGCTTCAAGCTTTACTGGTTTAACGCTATTTAATTGATCTAACCATGTCACTTCACTCGCTAGCACTTCATATTGAGCACCTTCCAATAACCATAAAGGTTGCTCATCGCCTTCTTTTAATCCGACAATAGAGATACTTCCGTCTTTTTTACGAATTACAGCCAGCTTTGCACCAACTAAACTTACTCTGGAAGAAGATAAAATTGCCCTATTAAATAGGACGTCTAATAAATTTATGCCTAAGCGAATTTCTTTTAACTGAATTGCTGGAGGTGCATTTGCCACTACAGACGATATTTTGATATCTGTTAGAATCAATTCAGGCCTATAACCACGCATATTGGCGGTTAACTTTCCAATAGTCAGTGGCGTTCCAACTAATTCTGACACATGGTTAGACAATTCAACTTTATAATCATCAATACTTAACAAAAAAACTCGTAGCGTTGTTAAGCTCAGTGCTAAGCCCATTAGAGACCAAAAAATTAAATGCCGTGTCGCGCGTTGAAGGTGATGAATCATAAGCCCTATTAAAGAAGCACTACATCATATTGTTCCTGATTATATTGCGCTTCGACTCTAAATTTAATCTGCACTCCCAAGAAAATTTCTAGCTCAGCCAACATATCAGCTTCTTCATCTAACAACATTTCAACTACCTCATTAGATGCCAATACCAGCAAAGTTTGCACCTTATAAAGCCTTACTTCGCGGATAATCTCCCTAAAAATCTCTAAACACATAGACTCAGGAGTTTTTAATACCCCTCGACCACCACATGCATTACAAGGTTCACACAAAATATGCTGTAAACTTTCTCGCGTTCTCTTACGGGTCATTTCAACCAAACCCAATACAGAAACCTCGGTAATTTTAGTCTTAGCACGATCTTTTTCAAGATGTCGCTCCAAGGCTTGCAAGACTAGTTTTTTGTGATCTTCACTTTTCATATCGATAAAATCAATAATGATAATACCACCCAAATTGCGGAGTCTTAATTGTCTAGCAATCGTCTGAGCGGCTTCTAAGTTTGTTTTAAAGATAGTCTCCTCAAGATTACGTCCTCCCACATAACCACCCGTATTTACATCAACAGTAGTCATCGCTTCGGTTTGATCAAAAATCAAATAACCACCAGACTTTAATTTAACTTTACGATCCAAGGCTTTCTTAATTTCATCTTCAACACTATATATATCAAAAACAGGGCATTCACCCGAATAATGCTCAATAACAGGCACAATTTCTGGGACAAATACCTCGGCAAACTCCAATAAACTCTTATAAGTTTCTTTAGAATCTACCCTAACCCTATCTAAACTTTCTTTATACAAGTCTCGAAGTGTTCTTATACTCAAAGGTAAATCTTTATGGATAAATTGCTTAGCTTTAGCCAAAACAATTTTCTTTAAAATGGACTCCCATAACTTCAACAAAAAAGTCATATCCGCTAGAAGTACTTCCTCTGACACACATTCAGCCGCCGTTCTAGCGATAAACCCACCACAGTTATTTTCAAGTCTAAAAGAATCCAAACACGCTCTCAATCTTGCTCGTTCTGCTTCAATTTCAATACGCTGTGAAACACCGGAATTATTTGCATAAGGCATATAAACTTGATAACGTGAAGGAATAGAAATTTCAGTGGTCAATCTAGCACCCTTACTCCCTAATGGATCTTTAACCACCTGCACGACAAGGTGCTGACCTTCACGCAAATAATGCTCAATTTGATCCGAAGATTTTTCTTCTATATCTTTAGCGCATAAATCAGAAATATGGATAAATGCCGCTTTAGGTAAACCAATATCAACAAATGCTGCTTGCATTCCCGGCAATACTCGACACACCTCACCTTTATAGATATTACCTACTAGACCGCGCTCACGCGTTCTTTCTATAATGAGCTCTTGTAACACTCCATTTTCAATGACCGCAACTCGAGTTTCAGGTGGTGTTACATTGATTAAAATCTCTTCACTCATTTTATTAACTCTATTCCTTGTTTAGATAATAACTGGGCTGTTTCAAACAATGGTAAACCAACTACACCTGAAAAACTACCCACAATTGACTTTACGAATAATCCACCTAAACCCTGAATGGCATAACTACCCGCTTTATCCAAAGGCTCACCTGTCCGCCAATAACTCAAAATCTCCCGTTCGGATAAAACTCTAAAGGTAACTTCAGTAATGCTAATCGCTTCAAAATGCTCACGCCCTCTTAAAGACACAGCAGTGATAACTTGGTGTGTCTTACCAGATAATTGAGTTAACATTGCCAAAGCATCAGCTTCATCTTTGGGTTTACCCATAATCATATTATCCAAAATCACCGAAGTATCTGCTGCCAACACTGGCAAACTAGACTTAAGTTGTCTTTGACACAAAGCTGATTTTTCTGCCGCTACTCTTTGAACATATATAAGTGGTGATTCATTAATTAAAGGTGTCTCATCTAAATCAACCGCGTGGACTTGATAAGTGACTTTAATTTGATCAAGAAGTTCTCTCCGTCGTGGAGAAGCAGATGCAAGAATAATTTGATTAGTCATTAACGATGATAAGGATGATTATGAAGAATACTCCAAGCACGATACAACTGCTCAGCAACCACAATGCGCACCAAAGGGTGGGGAAACGTCAATTTAGACAAACTCCAAGACTCGCGCGCAAATTGTTTGGCGGATTCAGCCAGCCCTTCTGGCCCGCCCACCAGCAAAGCTATATTCTGACCACTTTCTAACCAGCGTTGCATAGCTATCGATAATTCCGGAGTTGTCCAAGGTTTACCCGGAATATCTAAAGTCACAATATGCGAACCTTGCGGTATTACAGCTAACATTCTTTCACCCTCTTCCCTGACAATACGCGAAACATCACTGTTTTTAGTTCTTTTACCTGGAGCCACTTCTTTAAGGATCAACTCACATTCACGCGGCATCCGTTTTGCGTATTCATCGTAACCCTGATCTACCCAACTAGGCATACGATTACCAACAGTAATTAAATTTATTTGCATATAGAGTAAATACTGAAAAAAGGCTTAGGGACAAACAATAAAAAGCCCGCTAAGTGTGGTAACTCGCGGGCTTTTTATGAAAAGAATATTAAAAACTAACCCGCCGCTTGCACAGGAATTGACGAGGCAGATCGAACAACTTCATTTTTATCATTAAAGTAAACCAAATTTGGTTTATGTTGGTCAGCTTCTTGTTGATTCAGAATAGTATAAGCACAGACAATAATCAAATCACCAGGACACGCCAATCGTGCAGCAGCGCCATTAACCGAAAACACCCCGGAACCATTCTCTGCACGAATAGCATAAGTTGTAAAACGCTCACCGTTGTTTATGTTATAAATTTGGATTTGCTCGTATTCTTTTATGCCCGCTAGATCAAGAATAGTGCCATCAATAGCACAAGACCCCTCATAACCCAACTCTGAACGCGTCACGGTGGCTCGATGTAACTTCGCTTTAAGCATCGTAATTTGCATAATAAAACACTATAAATACGTTTGAAAACCGGACATTATCCATTAAATGAAAGCGCCCATCAACTATTTAGATAACCAACCTTCCCAAAAACACCAATAATCCACTCAAACTTTACTAATGAAAATCAAGTTTACAAGAAAAGCTAATCTTATAAAAGACTTAACTAGCCATGAAAGCCATAGACTCGATTTGAGCTTATTTAAAGTATCTTAGAAAAACAAATATTATCTATTAATCTAGTTTTTCCTAATTTAACCGCAGCCAAAATTACTAATTCAATATCTTCTGATGAAGCTGGATTTAAATCCCTAATTCGACAAATACTTAAATAGTCTGTTTTAAAGCCATACGAGTCTAATTTTTTTACAGCCTGCTGTTCTATCTCAGTTATAGATAATTTTCCTTCTAAAACAAGCGCTTTAGCAAAACATAAAATCCGATATAGTTCGGGTGCAACTTGCTTCTCTAAGTCAGTTAAATAACCGTTCCTCGAGCTTAAAGCTAAACCACTAACTTCTCTTACCGTTTCCACAGAAATAATTTCCACTGGGATATTTAAATCCCGCACCATGGTTTTAATTACTATTAATTGCTGAAAATCTTTTAAGCCAAACAGTGCTTTATTAGGTTGGACAATATTGAAAAGCTTACAAACAACTGTTGCCACGCCACTGAAGTGACCCGGTCTAAAAGCACCGCAATACTGTTCTGAAATACCACTTACTGTAACCATGGCTGCCGCATCTAAACAATAAATTTCAGTAACAGTAGGCAAAAACAAAACATCTGTTCCTACAGCCAATAACTTGTCTTGATCAGCATACTCTGTTCTAGGATAGCTCGCATAATCCTCACCCACACCAAACTGAGTTGGATTCACAAAAATACTCACCACCACTCTATCTGCACAGGCTTTAGCTTTATTAACTAAATCTATATGGCCAGCGTGCAGATTACCCATGGTTGGCACAAAAGCAATACTATCACCTGCCATACGCCAAACATTAAGGACGGCACGCAAATCAGAAACCGTATTTAGAATTTGCATAAGTATTAAAAAGTATGATCCAAACTCGGAAATTGTCGTGCTTTAACAGCCTTGTGATAAAAAGACACCGCATCAAAAATTGAATCAGTACCAACCATAAAGTTTTTTGAAAACCGAGGACGCTTACAAACGCCAATATCTAACATGTCATACAACACTAATACTTGACCATCACAATCAACACCTGCACCAATGCCAATCACAGGAATACATAATTCCGAAGTAATTTCTTTAGCAAGTTCTCTCGGCACACACTCTAAAACCAATAAACTCGCGCCGGCCTCTTGCAATTTAAGTGCATCCGCTTTTATTTTAGTGGCCTCACTAGAATCTTTGCCTTGCACCTTATAACCACCTAATTGATTAATTGACTGTGGTAATAAACCTAAATGCCCACACACTGGCACGCCTAGATTGACTAAAAAACTTACAACTTCAAAATGAGGGCCTTCTAACTTTATCATTTGCGCACCACCTACCTGCATTAATTGAGCCGCATTTTCAGCGGCAACAACCGGTGTGGTATAAGTCATAAAAGGCAAATCAGCTATTACAAAAGCTCTTTTTCTAGCCTGTGTCACACACCGACTATGATAAACCATATCAGTAATAGAGACTGGCAAAGTCGTATCATGTCCTTGCATCACCATGCCTAAAGAATCACCCACCAACATCACATCGATACCAGCAGCGTCGATCAATGCACTAAAACTTGCATCATAAGCAGTTAAGCAAGAGATTTTTTCAGCTACTTTCTTCATTGCAATTAGATCGTTTATTGTTAACAATGATGAAGTTAATTCGGGATTTAAATACGTCATATTAATTGAGCAACCTAAGGCCATCTAGAGGACATTTTGCTAACAAATCTCCTAAAGCACCTATACTTGGTATAAATAAATCAGGGGCAATTTCATACAAAGGATACAAAACAAACGCCCTATCAGAGATACCGATATGAGGTACTTTTAAATCGGGTAAATCCAAAACAGTATTTCCATACACTAAAATATCTAAATCCAATATTCTTGCTCCCCAACGCTCGGTGTTTCTAACTCGACCTTGGGCATTTTCTATGGATTGCAAATATCTCAATAACACTAATGGTTCTAAAGAAGTCATTATCCCCATCACCGCATTAACATAATCTGGCTGATCTTGCGGACCCATCGGCAAACTTTGATACAAACTTGAAAATGAGCACTCATTTATTTCATCAATCTGATTGATAGCTAGACGAGCTGAATTAATTTGTGTAATGGGATTTTCAAGATTACTACCTAAACCTATGTAGGCCATTACAAGCTCAGAAGAGATGTTATTCATAGATATTCCGATTTGTTAATAGATAAAAACTAGCTTGTTAAGCTTTTATCTTTAAGACTCAGTCCCTGGAGTGGTTTTTTTAACGCGAGGCCGATAGCCTCTTCTTCGTGTAGACGACTTTCCTCCAGCAGCCTTACTTGGTGGTTGAGTCATTTTTCTTTGATCATTTTCACTGGCTTCTTGATATTTGCCCCACCATTCTGCCAATTCCATATCTACACCACCGGTTTCTGCACGCAACATTAAAAAATCAAATCCTGCTCTAAAACGAGGATGCGTAATTAATCGACTGGGTTTTGAGCCATATCGAGAATTAAATTTAGCTTGCAAACTCCAAACCTCTCGCATCGCCATGGTGATATGTCGAGGTAATGCAGTACTCTTTACTTGTTGAGAAATAATTTCATTGGCCGCATCTTGATATGCCATATATTCAGGCACCCCGCGAGACATCTTATCTCTAGCTCTAATCTGCACTGGCTCCCATAAAAAAGCCGCAAATAAAAAGTATGCAGTTACCGTTTTTCCGTCCGCAACTCTATTATCTGAATTATCTAAAGCTTTAATCAGTAATTGTCTAGGAAAACCAGAATCTTCCTGAGCTAAACTCAATTCAGTGGCAGGAAACAATACCTTAAATAACCCATAGTGCCTGAGCATTTCAAAAGTTTGCAACCCATAACCAGACAAAAATAATTTAAGTGTTTCGTCATACAATCTAGCCGATGGAATGCTAGACAATAAATCAGCCACTTTATGCATAGCATGTTGGCAATTGACATCAATATTAAAGCCCAATTTAACCGCAAAACGCACTGCACGCAGCATACGAACAGGATCTTCACGAAAGCGAGTTTCAGGATCTCCAATTAATTTTAATTCCGCCGCCTTATGATCATCCATTCCATGAACATAATCGACAACAGAGAAATCTTTAATATTGTAGTAAAGTGCATTAACTGTAAAATCACGCCGCCAAACATCTTCTTCAATCGTGCCATAAACATTATCTCTTAACAAACGCCCTTCGTTGTTAAGCACTTGTTGATCGTCGTTCTTAGATTCAGCCGCCCCCCTAAAAGTGGCCACTTCAATCACTTCTCTACCAAAATGCACATGGGCTAACCGAAACCGCCGACCAATTAAACGACAATTCCGAAACACCTTTTTTATTTCTTCAGGATCAGCATTAGTCACCACATCAAAATCTTTCGGCTCACGTCCTAACAACAAATCGCGCACACAACCGCCTACTAGATAAGCACTATAGCCTTCTTTCTGCAATTTATAGAGGACTTTCAGCGCATTTTCACTAATTTGAGATCGCGAAATATTGTGCTCAGAACGCGAATAAATTCTCAATTTATCCGAAACTGATTCAGCATCTTTCTTAGCTGGGCTGATAAGTTTTTTGAAGAATTTTAAAATCGTTTTAACCCTAGTTATTGTATTTATATCCTAATGATAACATTTGACAGCATTGTATCCGATAATCAATCTTCTTTTTGTTACATTAGTCTTTTTATTATAGTAAAATCTTGCAACTGATTTTTAGAAAAATGTCGATTCATTTTAGATTTGTCCAAAGATCAGACAACCACTTATTAAATGTTCGCACCACACGATTGCATAATTAACGGGAATGTATTGTTATGTTCAAAAATATTCTTAATGGCCTTATTGACCATCCTATACTAACCAGCATATTCATTGCTGATTTTGGCATCCTTCTTTTCCACAGACCGCCTTTCTTTTTTTCCTTATTAATG
Organism: uncultured Methylococcaceae bacterium; assembly: GCA_903903765.1. Lineage (GTDB taxonomy): Bacteria > Pseudomonadota > Gammaproteobacteria > Methylococcales > Methylomonadaceae > Methylobacter_C. The sequence continues at coordinate 1,443 of CAIVAH010000144.1, read as the reverse complement.
CTGGGTGCATTAATGGGTATGTGTATGTATTTTGGCCAAAAACTTGCACTATTTAAACTTTAATTGATCGAGCAAACCAAACATACAATAAAACCAGGCAGCGACTTAGCAGTTTCACCTGGTTTTTTTCGCCGATTAGCGGCACAATTTTACGATATAGTTCTACTTATTGCCATACTATTAGTTGCTAATGGCGTACTTCTCCTTTTTACTGATACAGAAACACTCAAGATTTACTCTGTTCTCCATCGCACTTATTTAATCAGCATTTGTTTTTTATTTTACGCTTGGTTTTGGACCCACGGCGGACAAACACTTGGCCTACGCGCATGGAAAATCAAAGTATTGACTCTTGATCAAAAACCGATAAGTTGGTCTCAAGCATTGTTACGCTTCATAACAGCCACACTATCTTGGACTGTTTTTTTGGGGCTAGGCTTTATTTGGGTTTTATTTAATAAAAATAAACTAAGTTGGCATGATCAACTATCTAAAACAGCGCTGTTTTCAGTGCCCCCCCAAAATAATAGTTAACAGTGTCAAAATCTATAATGACATCATTATAAATCATCAAACTCTCTGATCACTCAAATAATACCAACATGACCAATCCACTATTAATCAGCCAAGAATTACCTGCGTTTTTTACTATTAAACCAGAACACATTGAACCAGCCATTAGCCAATTATTAAATGATGCGCGTAGCGTGGTTAAAGCTTGCTTAGAGGCTACTACTGACTATACTTGGGAAAACCTAGTTGAACCCATCGAAAATATAGAAGACAAGCTGAATAAAGCTTGGTCACCGGTGAGTCATCTTAATTCTGTCGCCAATAGTGATGAATTACGTCTAGCCTATAACGCTTGCTTACCTAAGTTAAGTGAATATGGCACTGAGATGGGTCAAAATGAAGATCTATGCAAAGCGTATCATGTGATAGCAAATAGCCCTAACTTTGCTAACTTAGACAAAGCACAACAAAAAATTATTCATAATGCATTAAGAGACTTCAAACTTTCAGGCATTGATTTAGACGCTGCAAAAAAACAACGCTATAAAGAAATCAGCCAAGAACTGTCACGCTTAGCCAGCAATTATGAAGAAAACCTATTAGACGCCACTAATGCCTGGAGCAAACACATTACTGATGTTTCTGAATTAGCGGGCCTCCCCGATTCAGCACTGGCTCAAGCCAAACAAACTGCCGAACTACAAGAAAAAGACGGCTGGCTGATCACCTTACAATTCCCGTCTTTTCAAGCGGTTATCACCTACGCTGATAACCGTGAGTTAAGACGCGAGCATTACGAAGCCTATGTCACCCGCGCTTCTGAGCAAGGCCCACAAAATCCGCAATGGGATAATACCCAAAACATGGAAGACATCTTAGCTTTACGCCATGAAAAAGCCCAACTATTGGGTTTTAATAATTATGCCGAGC
>CAIVAH010000143.1 GCA_903903765.1 uncultured Methylococcaceae bacterium | reverse complement strand
TATGACATTACTATGACATGTATTACATTAATTAATATCAATGATGGGGCACCGTTTACGTAACAGTAAAACGGCATAAATATGACGCATCCTAATTAAGCTTACACGAAGACGGAATTATTTAACTCCAGAATTGTTTAACTTGGCTTGCTCCTGCAATCCCTCTGACAAAACCATAAGTTAATCCTTGACCAATCAACTTAGGATCCAATAAATCTACGGTTTTTTTCCCAGGTGGTAAACCTGCCGCCACCAATAAAGTTTGAGAACCAGATTTATTGAGACTAGCAATATCTTTTTGTAATGTATTCGGTAAAGCAGTTAAACTTAAGCCATCTTGTTTAACTTGTGCAGAGCCATCGTTTAAGGACAAAACTAATACTCGCTTTGCACCACTTAATATATCGGCATGCGTAGTGGTCTCAGAAACCCCACCGTCCATACAAACACGGTCACCCAACCACACCGGCGTTTTTAAACCCGGCCAGGCATTACTAGCAGTGCAAGCTTGTTCTATTGGTATATTATCGATATGCGAAATAACCAGACGTTCCCCGGTATAACAATCATTGGCTGTTATATAAAGCTTGTCGGCAGGCCACGTTCTCTTACCCACCAATCTTTTAATAGTCGATTCATAATTTCTGGGTGAAGTGGTATGCGCAGCCAGCGCTGCTTTACCTATTTCTTGAATACTAGCCAGCTTTCCATCTTTAACAGCCAAACATAACTGTAAGGCCCTTTTTTGACTTGGATTTATCTTGGTATTAACAACAAGTTCAGCTAATAAATGCGGCATATCGACAAAAAAATTAAGTTCTGCAATTAAATGCTGCAAATGTCCTGTCGCAATAGCACTACCCGCAATTGCACCTGCTGATGAACCCACTATAATTTCAGCTGAACTAAGATCAACCCCACTTTGATGTAAGGCGTAAAAATATCCAATAGTCCAAGCCAACATGTAATCACCACTACCACAGATTAATAAACCACGATCTTTATTAATACCCGCAGAAGGATTGTAAGGAATAGAATGGGCTAAATTTGAAGTCGATACATTTGCTTCTATAGTAGAATCAACATAATGATCATTAGATATTTTTTGAGCTTTTGATTTTGGCGATTTTGCAATAGAGCTCCCAGTGAAGGCGAGACCAGTTGTTGCTAAAATAAATTGACGACGAGAATAGGATGACATTTACTATTTTTTACGAGGCATTAGCAGCACACCATTAACAATTAAATCCATTAAAAAATACCAAAAAAACAGCACAAAAATAATTAATAAAACCATATTTAATTTGTTTCTTAAAGGACTGATAGGTACAAATGGATTTTTAAATTTATTACGACTTTTTGTTAGTCTTATAGCTGTGAAATTACACGCTTTATTTGAACAGTCAAATTGCCTAGTTTTTACAAAGTAGCCAATTATTTTATTTATTCCCTTACGATGCACTTTAAAAACCTCAGAGTTACAACGCGGGCAGGACATTATTCTTTTTTTATTAGGAATTTCTAACATTATTTCTTACGGATAGGATGTTGAAGTGTAGTTCTCAGCGTCAAATCAATACTTAACTAGTTATAAAAAGTCATTATAGTACTATACAATAAATATAATTCCGATAGCGATTAACTCTACACACCTTGTAATATACTTTTCTGCAAAACAACCCATTCAAACACAAAAAAAATCTTTATTTTAAAAAAAATGCATTTTATAAAATAACCACTTGATTTAATGTTATTAAATTAAATTAAACACCTATATCATAATTTAATAAATTAACATAATAGCAACCTAATCATCAAACTGCGACAATTTGTCGCAGTTTTTACTAGACAAGCCCATTTCTATACATTAAAATGCACCCACCTTAAGAGATGTACTGAAGTTTTTCGAACTTAGTCTTTTCAGAGGGAGGAGGAAAGCGGCCAAAGGTATTTGGCAAAAAAATAATAAAAACCGCTACTTATTTGAAACTGCTATGCACCCAGCAGTCGTCCATATAATAAAAAAAACAGGACGGAGCCCACTTAATGTGGGCTTTTTTATGCCCGTTACTTCCTTACTTTTTTATACTGATATGTTTTTAAAAAACACCTCACCTTTCTTTTTTTTAATATTTTTAAATTGTCTTAGCCTCAACGCTTCAGCAGACCTAGTTGCTCAACGCTGGGCACAAGTCAATAAACCTACTCAAACTACAAAAACGCAAAGCATTGGCACTTATACTTCAGGCTGTATTGATGGAGCGGTTGTACTCCCAGCAAATGGCATTGGCTATCAAGTCATGCGTCCGTCTAGAAATCGCGCCTATGGACATCCTGATTTAAAAAATTTCATCATTAAATTAGGTCAAACATCCACTAATCAACACTGGGGAAGCTTATTAATTGGTGATTTAGGTCAAGCACGTGGTGGTCCTACAATAAGCGGACATCGTAGTCATCAAACCGGTTTAGATGTGGATATTTGGTTCTTATTATCAAACCATGCAAACTCCCATCAACTGTCAAATGATGAAAGAGAACATTGGTCCGCACCTTCTGTACTATTAAAAGACACGGATTATTTGGATCCCAGACATTGGTCTGATACTAACGAAAAAATTCTTGCTGCGGCTGCTTCAATGCCCGAAGTAGATCGTATTTTTGTTAATCCTAGTATAAAAAAAGAACTTTGTTGGCATTACTATAAAGAGGACTGGGTAAGAAAAATTAGACCTTGGTGGCATCATGATGACCATTTTCATGTGCGCTTAAAATGTCCTGTCGATAATACAAATTGCCAATCTCAAGAATCCTTACCTAAAGGCAATGGCTGCGATTCTGAGCTTGATTGGTGGTTTTCTTATGAAGCTAAACACCCTACCCCCAATAAATTAATCACGAAACCTGTTGCTTTACCTAAATTATGTACAGACGTTTTAAAAAAATAAAAGTTCAGTTAAAATCAGGGACTAAACTTAATTATCTATCCATTGATAGATTTCAGTTAAATTAGGATCACATTTACAACAGCTTGTTCCACAGGCTTTATCATTAGTTAACTTACGTAGATTACCTTTATTTATCCAACGTTGCATCATGCCTCTTAAAGCATCTGCATCACAATTAAAATGATTTACTAAATCGGCTAATGTGACACTAGGCTGAGCTTTTAGATAATCTCGCAAATCAGACAGAATCATATTTAATTAAAGACCAATACGTTTTTAGTTTGATACTTACCCAACCACCATAATCCCAATAACACAAAAATATAAACTACTGTTAAACCGATAATCCATGTTACTGAATAAGTGGGATGTTGCGAAAAAGTAGAAATCTGATAGAAAATAGTAGCTGATGAATAAGCAATTCCAGTAGTCCAGAACACAACAAACACGGCCCACTGCAAATTAGTTTCCCGATATATAGCTGCCGTTGCTGCTACACAAGGCGCATACAACAAAATAAACAACAAGTAAGAAAACGCCCCCATTTTTCCGTCAAAACTATGTTGCATAGTAGTATAGGTGTTAGCATTAACTGATTGCTCGCTTGAGGCAGTATTAATATCTTCTACATTTCCAATATTTAACCCTAAGGGGTCCAATACATTATCAGCTAAAGATGCCAAGTTATGAGGAATAGTTAAACAGGCAGCAAGCAAACTCTCTTTAAGATTAAAGTCTATTGCTTGAACTGATACATTATTTGATTTCTGACTATATAACGCATCCAATGTCCCAACGACAGCTTCTTTTGCAAGCACTCCTGTAAAAATACCCACTGTTGCCGGCCAATTATCTTTATCAATGCCCATAGGTTTAAAAGCAGGTGTTAAAGACCTGCCAATTTCGCTTAACACTGATTTGTTGCTATTTTCTTGGTTAAAACTACCATCCATACCTAAAGCATTTAAAAAATTTAAAATAATAACCATAGGTACAATCACTTTGCCTGCATTCAAAATAAATGCTTGCATCCTATCCCAAGTACGTAACATAACGCCGCGTAAAGTAGGCATATGATAAGCGGGTAACTCCATAATAAACGGTGCTGATTTACCTTTAAATAGGGTATGTCGCATTATTAAACCTGTCATTACAGCAACAGCTATACCAATTAAATACAAACCAAAGACTATATTTTGGCCTCCCACAGGAAAAAAAGCCGCAGCAAATAATGCATATACAGGAAGTCGAGCGCCACACGACATAAATGGATTCATAAGGTTAGTTAAGATTCTATCTCGCTGATTTTCTAAGGTTCTAGTTGCCATAATAGCAGGCACGTTACACCCAAAACCAACAATCATAGGTACAAATGATTTACCTGGTAAACCAATCATACGCATAAATCTATCCATAACAAATGCCGCTCTAGCCATATAGCCAGAATCTTCCAAAGCAGATAAAAACATAAATAAAAGCCCAATAATAGGAATAAAGGTTGCGACAACCTGTATTCCTCCGCCTATTCCCTTAGTCATGAAAACGATAAACCATTCGGATAAATCAAAGCGATTTAATTGCATGCTTAAGCCATCAATAAGTAATGCACCCACTGATTGCTCAAAGAAATCAACGAAAGCTGTACCCAAATTTATAGTAAACATAAACATGGCATACATGACTAACAAAAATATCGGAATCCCCAAAAATCGGTTTAATACAATTGCATCAATTTTTTCTGTCGTGTACCGACTCACCTCATCTATTCGACAGACCGAGGATTTTATCAATTGATTTACAAAACCATAACGTGCATCTGCAGCAAGTATATCAATTTCATCGGCAGTTTCTGCCTCGACTTTTGCTTGTAATTTAACAACCTTAAGCCATAAATGCTCACCCACCATTGCTTTAGCTAGGGTATCTGACTCTAACGCTCTAAGTGCCAACCAACGCAAATCACACTGGAACTCATCAGCAATACTTTTAAGATCAACAGATAGCTCTTCTACAGCCTGTTCTAACGTATTGTCATACGGAATATTAAGCTCAGGGATTATCTTGTGATTAGCAGCTTTATTAATCTGATTTTTTAAATATGGGATTCCACTTTTTGTTGCTGCCGCGATTGGAATAACTGGACATCCTAATTGCTTAGATAAGGATTCTATATCAATCTTTATGCCACTATGTTTTACAGCATCCATCATGTTAAGCACTATTAACATGGGTACTCTCATCTCAATGAGTTGAGATGTTAGGTATAAATTTCTTTCTATGTTTGATGCATCAATAATGTTTATTATTAAATCAGCTACTTTTGAAGCCACATAATCTCTAGCCACTTTCTCATCTAAAGAAACCTCATCATCCGCAGCTTCCAGTGAATAAGTGCCGGGTAAATCTACTAATTCAATTAATTGATTTTCATGTGTATATACGCCTGTTTTCTTCTCAACAGTCACCCCAGGCCAATTACCCACATGCTGCTTAGAACCGGTAAGTACATTAAATAAAGTAGTTTTACCGCAATTAGGATTGCCGACTACCCCTACAATTAAAGGGGTCTTCATAGTATTTTCTCAATTAATAATATATCCGCCTCGTCTTTTCTTAAGGTTAAGGAAAAGCCTCTTAACTTAATTTCTACTGGATCACCCATAGGAGCAAATCTAGTAACACTAAATTCGGTGCCAGGTATTAAACCCATGGCCAACAATCGTTTACGATAAGCTTTACCCGTCTGTTCAAAACCAACAATTTTACCAAAATCGCCCACCATTAGATTTTTAAAACTGATAGTCATATAGTTAACCTAAATTGTAAGTGTGGATATTAAAACACGTAATCAATAATGATTCTCATTAATGAATATATCACAGATTTACCTTGAATCAAACTCAAGTAGACAATTTGAATTACCTACATTTCAGTGTAATTCAATTTATTTTAAAAACAGAGGAAAAAAGAATAGAGTACTTATGTAAAGCGGAGGGTTTTAAAATAAAAAAGGTTTTAAAGTAACAACAATTATAAATTATTGTTACTTTAAAAAATATTAATCAGTGATTTGATAATCGCTACTTGCAGAATCAACCCTATCTCTCATTTCTTTACCTGGCTTAAAGTGGGGCACATGCTTTTCAGGTAATGAAACAGGTTCACCTGTTTTTGGGTTACGACCAATACGTTCAGGACGTTTATGTAAAGAAAAACTACCAAAACCTCTTATCTCAATTCTTTCACCTGAAGATAAGGAAAGATTCATACCTTCAATTATGGATTTAACGGCCATTTCAACATCTTTAACCTGAAGATGTGGTTGTTTTTTTGCAAGAGCTTCAATTAATTCTGATTTATTCACATTCTATCCCTTAAAAAAGCGACAAAGGGTATGTAGAGCACATACCCTCAGTAATCACATTCCTTATTTTTCTAACTGCTTAAATAAGTCCGCCATTGTTGGAGTGCCAACTGCTTGTTGAGCATGATCTTTAATGGTGTGTGTTTCTTCGTCTTGGTCTTTTGCTTTAATTGATAACGAAATAGTTTTACTTTTCTTATCAACACCTATGAATTTAGCTTCTAATTCATCGCCTTCTTTTAACAAGGTACGAGCGTCTTCAACTCGATCACGTTGAATTTCAGAAGCACGTAAATAACCTTCTACGTGGTCAGCTAAAATAACAACCGCACCTTTAGCATCAACTTCTTTGATTGTACCTTTAACTAAGCTACCTTTTTCATTAGTCGCCAAGAAATTTTGGAACGGATCTTGTTCAAGTTGTTTGATACCTAACGAGATACGCTCACGTTCAGAATCAACTGCCAAAATTACAGTTTCTAATTCATCACCTTTTTTGAATTCACGAACTGATGCTTCACCTTCATCTGCCCAAGAAATATCTGACATGTGAACCAAACCATCAATACCGCCATCAAGACCAATAAAGATACCGAAGTCAGTAATAGATTTGATTTTACCTGAGATTTTATCGCCTTTATTATGAGTTGCTGCAAATTCATCCCATGGATTAGTTTTGCATTGTTT
>CAIVAH010000142.1 GCA_903903765.1 uncultured Methylococcaceae bacterium | reverse complement strand
GGTATAGCCTTGATCAGCTACCGCCTTAAGGAGTTCCTCGATTAAGCCGAGTTGAACAAAAGACATCTAAAAACCTCTGGTAAATATCATTCAAACATCAAAACCCATTATACCAGTACAGCTTCTATCTCTTCGCAACTTATGACATTTTTATTACCTAACAAAATATAATTAGCTAGTTTAGTAATGGCTTGCCAATGGCTGGCATTTGTTACAAATTCACAAGCTTGCTTAAATAACTCTGCCATTTTGGCTTCTTGTAATGAGTGACTGCTAGAAAAACTTTCTATATATTCATGCACTAAGTCTAAATCAGCTTCGCCACCATAATTTTTTAAAGCCGCTAGATTAACCATTTTATGGGTAAATAATTCGTCATCTCTACTATAAGAAAACTTAGCCTCGGCTAAAGGCCCAACTAATAAATTAATAATATCCGCATCAAAAGCGCTTAAATATGCCGCTGTTGAAGTTGAAACTGTCCCTTCTTTAATCATTAGATCTAAACTTAAGTCAGCAATATTAAGCACAAATTCTTCAATTAAACGCCCACCTTCTACTCTTGATGTGCATTGATCGTGCGTCGCCTGAAAACAGGTACCATTCTCATCAATAAAAAACCGACTATCATTAAGAATAATTTGAAAATAAATGGGCGGAAGATTATGAGCTTTGTTATTTAAATAAATGGCGGCTGCATGTCCAGCTTCATGAAAAACGATAGCTTGTTTTTGCAACTTTTGCTTATGGACATTATCGTTAGTTGTTGAGTGTTTACGTTTCATATTAATCACTATGATGGGGGGTGAGTAAAAGCCGTTACATGAAGATCCAGAGCGGGCGCAATGATTTATAGGCGGCAATTCTAACACCTAGGTTTAGGTACTCCAAACAATTATTTTATAAAATACGAATTAATATCAATGTTAGGCTAACAATTATTGTCAGTTATTTACCACAATAGCGTTGATATTACTTTACATAACCACTTTCTTTATTTTAGAAAATATCTTCTAGGGTATAATTTCTCAACACATCTAGCTTAATATCACTGCAAATGCGTATTCATTCATTGCCAATTCAATTAGTTAATCAAATTGCCGCTGGCGAAGTAGTAGAAAGACCTTCTTCTGTCGTAAAAGAATTAGTTGAGAATTGTTTTGATGCGGGAGCACAACAAATCATTATTGATATTGAACAAGGTGGCGCCAGATTAATTAAAATTAGGGATGATGGTTGCGGGATAGATAAAGAAGATTTACCTTTAGCTTTATCAAGACACGCCACCAGCAAGATTGCTAGTTTGCAAGATTTAGAACAAGTCGCCAGCATGGGTTTTAGAGGCGAGGCTTTGCCTAGTATTAGTTCTGTCGCCAGACTGACTTTAATCTCCCGCACCGCCGATGCGGAATGTGCATGGTCTGTGTGTGCAGATGGTACCGAAAGAAACTTTGATCCACAACCCGATCCTCACCCCCCAGGTACCACTGTTGATGTGCAAGATTTGTTTTATAACACTCCGGCTAGACGCAAGTTTTTAAAAGCCGAGAAAACCGAGTTTGCACATATTGAGACACTCATTAAACGCATGGCTTTAAGTCGGTTTGATATCAGTTTTGTACTTACCCATAATCAAAAAGAGATCTTAAACTTACGAAAAGCCCATGAAGTTTCTGCGCAAGAACAACGTGTTGCAGATATTTGTGGCCCTGAGTTTATTAAAAACTCGGTGACTATCGATTATTCAGCCTCGGGTTTGCAACTGAGTGGTTGGGTAGGCTTGCCAACCTTTTCGCGTAGCCAACAAGATATGCAATTCTTTTATGTCAATGGCAGGCTTGTTAAGGATAAGCTAGTGTCCCATGCGGTTAAGCAAGCATATCAAGATGTGCTGTACAATGGCAGGCATCCGGTCTTTGTTTTATATCTAACGCTAGACCCCACTTTAGTCGATGTAAATGCGCATCCCGCTAAAACAGAAGTACGCTTTAGGGAAGGAAGATTAGTCCACGATTTTTTATACTCTGCACTGCATCGATCTTTAGCTAATGTTAGACCAGGGCAGACTGTTACGGTACTTGAAGTAGATCCGCTAGAATCTGCTCCACTTATAAATGCTGGTGCTGGTGCTGGTGCTGGTGCTGGTGCTGGTGCTGGTGCTGGTGGATCATTGTTGGGCGGCAATAGTCGACAATCAAGTTATAATTCAAGGCCACCGCAACAAAGTTCAATACCCTATTCAGTTGGAGAATCTATCAGGGCGTATGCAAAGTTGTATCAAGAAACGCCAGCCTATTCAACCGAACCCTTAACATCTGAACCCGTATCTATTACCCCTCCGTTGGGCTACGCCATTGCGCATTTGCATAATATTTATATTTTATCTGAAACGGCTACTGGCATTATTTTAGTTGATACCCATGCCGCACATGAACGTATCACCTATGAACGTTTAAAGCAACAACATGCTGAGGGTGTTATTCCTAGTCAGCCTCTATTGTTACCGATTAAATTAAGTGTTACCTCTGCAGAAGCTGATTTAGCCGAACAAGAGCAAGAGTTTTTCACGCAACTAGGTTTTGAGCTTACTCGATCAGGCCCTGAAACCTTAACCCTGCGTGCTTCACCTGCCCTACTGCGCAATGTCGATAAAGAACAATTAGTCAGAGATGTATTGGCAGATTTAGCGGTTAATGGTGTCAGTCAACGTATTGAAGAACACACGAATACCGTATTAGCTTCAATGGCTTGTCATGGTTCGGTGCGTGCACATCGACGTTTAAGTATTGATGAAATGAATGCACTTTTACGAGATATGGAGCAAACTGAACGTATCGGTCAATGTAATCATGGCAGACCGACTTGGATTGAACTATCTACTCAAGATTTAGATAAGTTCTTTATGCGTGGTCAATAGTTATTTTGTAGATAACTGATATTCACACACGTTATGGATTTGTTAAGTGCATCATAACAATTTAACACGTGTTCTATTATTGTAATTTACTCAATCTGTGCAGTTTTAAACTCTGATAATTTCGACTATATAGCAGCCTCACCTATGCAAATTAAATCAACCCCGCTTAATACAAATACTTTACCACCGGTTATAGTATTAATGGGGCCGACCGCTTCAGGTAAGTCAGCTTTAGCTGTTCAATTGGCACACGCATTAAACGGTGAAATTATCAGTGTCGACTCTGCGTTAGTTTACAAAGGCATGAATATTGGCACTGCTAAACCAACACCCACTGAACGTAGTGGTATTCCACATCATCTGATTGATATTATTGATGCATCTGAATCCTATTCAACGGGGCAATTTAGAAGTCAATCTCTTGCTTTATTGGCTGATATTATTTCTCGCGGCAAGCTACCCATTTTGGTCGGCGGCACGATGTTGTATTTTAATGCCTTGCTGAATGGCTTGGCTGTATTGCCACCCGCTAACCCTGAGATTAGAGCACAATTAGATTTAGAATTAGAATCCTTTGGCAAAGAAACTCTTCATCAAAGACTTGCAGCTATTGATCCTGTTGCAGCAGCCAGAATACATCCTAATGATCCTCAACGTGTGCAACGTGCATTAGAAGTGTTTCAGATTAGCGGCAAAGCCTTATCTGAGTTTTTTATGCCTGATCAGGTTGATGTCCTCCCGTACCATTTTATTAAGTTAATTGTTGCACCCACTGATCGTAAAGTTTTACACGAGATTATAGCTAGACGCTTTCACCTGATGCTCGAACAAGGTTTTATGGATGAGGTAGAAGTATTATTTGCTAGAGGCGATTTAAATGAAAAGATGCCTGCTATTAGAGCAGTGGGTTATCGACAAGCTTGGTCTTATCTTCAAGGGGATGATGATATGGCAACAATGACAGAAAAAGCCATTATTGCTACACGACAATTAGCTAAACGCCAATTTACTTGGTTACGAAAAGAAACGGATGCGCAGCACTTTGAAACAGGTCAGGTGGACTTGGCTGCACAAGTTATTAACTATATCAAAAATCAATAGAAGCCTGACTTAATGCTGAAATGAATACTCAATTTGATTAAGAATTATTTGATCTCTACACTTAATTACTGCCATTATCTTCTTGATTTAGCAAACACGCTCCATCAAATAAACTTGCAACTAACATTTATTCAACCTATACAGAACCTTTGTCAAATACCTCTTGCGTACAAATTATAAATTTGCCATCTATTCAACCAATATCTTTAAAAACAAGCCTTCATTGCTGCGCCAATATCTGAAGGAGATGAGCACACTTCAATACCAGCAGCTTTTAATGCGGCTATTTTTCCTTTGGCAGTGCCTTTTCCACCAGTTACAATTGCCCCCGCATGACCCATACGTTTACCCGCTGGAGCTGTTTGACCCGCGATGTAAGACACCACAGGTTTTGTTACATAAGCTTTTATATAATCAGCGGCATCCTCTTCTTCGACACCGCCAATTTCACCGACCATCACAATACCTTTTGTAGCGTCATCGGCTTGGAAACGGCTTAACACGTCGATAAAATTCATCCCATGAATCGGATCGCCACCTATCCCAACGCAGGTACTTTGTCCTAAGCCTTCCTGACTCGTTTGATGCACAGATTCATAAGTTAATGTACCCGAGCGTGATACGATACCAATACTACCTGGCATATGAATTTTACCGGGCATAATTCCGATCTTACATTCTCCCGGGGTAATAATGCCTGGACAATTAGGACCAATTAATAACGCATCCGTTCCTTTCATTGCAGCTTTTACTTTTAGCATTTGTAAAACTGGGATACCTTCAGTTATACAAACTATCAATTTTATTCCTGCATCAACCGCTTCAAGGATCGCGTCTGCTGCAAAATAGGGTGGTACGTATATTACACTGGCGGTTGCACCTGTTGTTTTAACAGCTTCTTCTACGGTATTAAAAACCGGCAAACCTAAATGACTTGATCCACCTCGCTCAGGAGTTGCCCCTCCAACTAATTGTGTCCCATAAGCAAGAGTTTGTTCAGAATGAAAGGTACCTTGTTTACCAGTAAAGCCCTGGCAGATTACTTTAGTATCTTTATTAATCAAAATACTCATATAGCCTCCGCTAGTGCTACTGCTTGTTCTGCTGCATGGTTTAAATCTTCTGCAGGATATATATTTAAGCCAGTATTAGTTAATAACGCTCGCCCCTCTTCAACATTAGTGCCTTCTAATCTAACGACTACAGGTACACTAACATGTATCTGTTCAATGGCTTGTAATATACCGGCTGCTATAACATCACACTGTACAATACCTCCAAAAATATTAACTAGTACCGCTTTCACACTTTCATCTGACAATATAAGCTTAAACGCTTCACATACTTTTTCAACATTAGTTCCACCACCTACATCCAGAAAGTTTGCTGGCTTCCCGCCTTTTAATTTTATTATATCCATTGTTGCCATAGCCAGTCCCGCACCATTAACCATACATCCTATATTACCTTCCAAAGTAATATAATTGAGTCCATATTTTTGAGCGTAATTCTCTTTATCATCTTCTTGGCTAGGATCTTTCATTGCAAGGATTTCAGGATGTAATGCAATTGCATTATCATCAAAATTTATTTTCGCATCTAATGCCAATAATTCGCCACTTTCAGTTTCTATCAGAGGATTTATTTCTATTTGTGTCGCGTCGTTTTCTATAAACAGTGTATACATCCCCTGCATAATCTGGGTTAACGCTTTAATTTGTGGCCCATGTAAGCCCAAATTATATGCAACTTTTCGACATTGATAACCTTGTAATCCCACTGATGGATGCACTGCTAATGTCATAATTAGTTCGGGAGTTTTATGAGCAACATCCTCAATATCCATACCACCAGCAACAGAAGCCATGAAGATTACACGCTCTATATTACGATCAAGTAAAATACTTAAATAGAACTCTCGCTTTATAGGATGTAAACGTTCTATTAGAACTGAATTTATGGGTAAACCGTTATTGCCTGTTTGGATAGTGACTATACGCTGTCCTAATAAGTTTGAACTAATGCTCTCTACCTCATTTATGTTTTTCGCAACTTTTACACCACCGACCTTGCCACGACCACCTGCATGAACTTGCGCTTTAACAACCCATTCATCACAACCCATTTCTCTTGCAACTTCAACTGCCTCTTTTGGAGTTATAGCTATTTTTCCATTTGGAATTGCTATTTTGTATTGTTTGAATAATTGTTTAGCTTGATATTCATGGATATTCATTTATCACTCCGTAACCATCCCATATTTTCTGGATAGCTCACATAATATATTATTAGGTATTACTCATTCTCTTATTCAAAACACATTTTATACAACTTTAATCAAAATGCTAATATTTCCTTGTTAACATCCCATTAATTTGTATAGTCAGTACAAGTAAACCTTTTTACTTATACTATATTGCAGTCAAAAAAAAACCCCCGCTACCTAAGTAACGGGGGTTTTCAATTCCTAATTGACAATCAAATTGTCAATTATTCTTTCATTAGATGAAAGTTGGAATTAATGGAGCATCAATTGTTACTAATTGACGGTTTCCAGCAGCGTCATAGAAGAATAACAAACCAGCAAAACGGCTATCTGGATCGTAAATCAAATCAGCTAAACGGTAAACTTCCCATGCTGCATCAGAAGCAGTTACTTGAACTGTTCTTGATTGACCTGGAGCGATAGCACTGTTATCACTAACAGTTAAACCTTCTTCAGCCAATAAATCATCAGGATAGTTAGTTTCGTCTTGAGCAACAGCAGAGTCTAAGAAACGAACACCAGCAGTGTTGAATTCACCTAAACGAACAGGAGAATCACCATTGTTAGTGATAGTTAATGTCATTTGCATTGCACGACCTGGAACACGGTAACTAGCATCTTCAACTTTAACTGCTACAGTAGGAGCAGGTAATTCGATAGATTTAATACCACGTAACAAACCAGCTTGTAATGGAACTGTAATTGGATATTTCTCGTTTGTGCTGCTCATAGAAGCCGCAACAATCGCGATAGTACCAATTGCAAATGCCAATGTTACTTTTTTATCAGCTGCAGTAATTAAAGAATCAGCTTTACCAGATTCAACAGCGATAGAACGTGGGATAAACAATGGTTTACGTGCCCAGTATGCAACCCAAAGTAGACCTAAACCGTACCAGAATGCATGCCAGAAGTAAGTGTTGCTTAAGTTATAAGTTTCTAAATCTAATGTTTCACCAGTCAAAGTTGTGATTGGATTAACGAAAGATGACATAGAACCAGTAACAGTTACCCATTTACCAGGACCGATGATTGGACCACCGCCTTTTACGTTCAACATTGT
>CAIVAH010000141.1 GCA_903903765.1 uncultured Methylococcaceae bacterium | reverse complement strand
CTTGTTGTTCATCGTTAAAAGTCCCGTGAGCAATTGGACTATAGCTAGAATTTTTAATATGAGTTTTATCAAAATCATAATTTAGAGATTGCCCCATTGTATATAAAAGCTCTATAAATAAGTCAATACGTTTACTTACCCACAGATTAGTTTCCATACCTTTTATGCCTAATAAATCAAGATATTCCTTCCATGCAGCCAGAACCTTTTTATCTTTATAAAATTCAACGTCAATTCGATTAAGTGCTGCTACATGATTCCATGAAACGTTATAAGCGCGAGTTTCCATTAACGTTTTGAATACTTGTAGCTTACGTTCATGTTGTTCTTTTTTGTTGTCAAGATAGCGAGTTAATTGAACTGCGATAATTGGGCCAATTAGTACGGCTAGAATCATCACAATGTCAGTAATCTTTACAGTCCAGTCAAAATCCATTAAGACTCCTTCAGTTTAATTTTATGTTGTTACGAGATGAAGAACATTATAAGCGTAACTTGATGATAAAAATTAAGAAAACAATCGCTCATAATCAACATCCAAATTAGCGGGTCGGTCCCCAATATGACGCCAATAATCAACTAATCCGTCGATGGTTTTCATATCGATATGGCCGCAATCTAACATGATTTTTAGTAGCGCCAAAGTAGGCATTACTTTTGCCTCAAATACATGCGCGAGTGCTGTCATGTCTTGGTCGTCAGTTACTACGGGGATATTTAGTACAATACCATAAGCGATATAAAGTGCATCTACCTTTGACGGCCCCGGCAAGTCGGTTTGCACATAACCCCAAACATAGCTAAAAGTTAAATCAATCTCTTTTCTTTGTTTTTTACTTATCGCAGGGAAATGCTTACGATTCTGTAGATATTCATCTTCTTCAATCCAGTAAAACTTTGTGACTAATCGATTATGAGTCAATTCAGTGTTTAGCTCTGGCAGGATATAAAGACAATACCCATTGCCACCAAAGGGATTAAATAATAGTGGTCGTATTGTTTTAGCTAATCTTAGATAAGCATTAGTATCAACCAGTATTTTTGATTGAGTCATTAAGTGAGTTCAGCGTGCATGCTCTGAGCATCCAGTAACGGCATATCAGTGACACTTTGAACAATGCCAGCGCCTTTATTACTGTCCTTTAGATATAGCCTTAAGGTATCAAAAAACGGTGTTTTAAAACTTTCTGCTGTTTTTTTAATGTAGTCTCTCGCGTTAAGTTGAGAAACATCACCTAACAAGGCTGAACTCAAGTTTTTATAGCTTTGATTAAACTTGGTAATCCAACCATAAAGACTAGAACTGAATTCTAGTTTAGGCAAACCATTTGCTTCCGCATAACAATTGGCCTGCATATAAATGGTGTTAGGTGAGATCAGTTCTTTAACGGCAATCCGTTTTAAACATTCAATTTTTTTGTTGTTAGTGGGCTGTGCCAGAATATCTTGATAAGCTTGTTTTGCTTTATCCTCAGGAAAAAGTAACGCACCAGCAAAGGCATCAGCAAAATCTTCGGCTTCTTCACCAGAAAGTGACGGCGATAGGCAATGGCCTAATTCATGCGCCATCCAAAACTTAAAGTCGTGGATGTTTACATCTAGATTTAGATAAACCCATGTTGTTTGAGAATCCGGCAGATAGATGTGTACGGCATTCTCATGACGATCTTTATTGCCCCATAATACCGGCACGATAACCGCTTGAAGCTCACGAAAGCGCCGAATTAGATGCGTAAAATCAATGGTATCTTCTGGGCTTAGATTAATATCATGTCGTACTTTTAGCGCGACTTTTTGTAAATAAGCATAGTCACACTGCGGTTGCTTTAATACCGGTGGCATTTCTAGCGTATCAAAGGGTAAATAAGGCGCTAAGTGCCGAAGGAATCGCCCCATTTCTTGGGCTTTTTCGACATGATGGTCTTTGGTTTTAGTGCCTTTCATTTTTCGAAAAGCGACGACGGGCGCATTAGGTTCGTCTTTAATCACCAGCTCATCTAAGCTTAATTTAAGCAGTTTGCCTAAGTGCAGTAGTTTGTTGGGGCGGGGGAAAGATTTGTCATTCAGCCATTGAGATACAGCTTCTTTAGAGACATCAAGCGCATCAGCGATGGCCGTTTGAGTTAACCCGGCTTTTGCCATTGCTTGAGTAGCATTTTGTATATTTAGTTTCTTTTGCATGACGAGCAGTATAGTGACTCGTCAAGTTTAGTCAAGTTTTATAGCGTGAAAAGCGCTAGAATAACTGAGCCAGAATTCAGTAGGTCGGGTTAGCGATAGCGTAACCCGACAATTTTGGCTTATTAAAACTGCAT
>CAIVAH010000140.1 GCA_903903765.1 uncultured Methylococcaceae bacterium | reverse complement strand
CTGCACAGAGACCCAAAATACCCTTAATAGATAGTAGAAGGTTGACCCGTTATCCAAAATCTGCAAAGGATGGTATACATTACAATGGAATAGAAGGGCAGATTCAGCACACAAAATGGGCCAATGAGGTCGCAAAGGTAATTAATTTTAAATAATGCTAGAAAATAAGAAATCGATGTATCTAGGTTTTCTAGATGGCTTGCGTGCGATATCAATCATTTTTGTTGTTATATATCATTACAACAATACTTGGCTTAAGGGTGGATTCTTAGGGGTTGATATTTTTTTTGTAATAAGTGGCTTTATCATCACGCAGCTTTTATACACGGAATATCAAAACAATAGGCAAATTTCATTTAGAGCGTTCTATGTGAGGCGCTTTCATAGAATTTTACCGGCAATGATGGCATTGATAGCTGCTATTTTGGCTTTTAGTTATATCAATAATAGCGCTAGTATTGAACAAACTTTAAAAGATGCTCCCGCTACGCTGTTTTTCTTTTTAAACTGGAAGTATATATTAACTAATAACTCATACTTTGCGACCACTGAAACGCCGCCCTTACTAGAACACCTGTGGTCGTTATCAATAGAGTTTCAATTCTATATCATGTGGCCATTTATTTTTGCTAGCTTAATTAAGCGTGGCACAAAGTTGACCATTTTCTATATTTGTCTGCTCGCGATTTTGTCTTATTTATATATGGGGCTATCGTATCAGCCAGATTTAACAGATAAAATTTATTTTGATACCTTATCTCGCGTGGGCGCTTTCTTTGTAGGTAGCGCAAGCAGTCTAATTTTTAATCAATACAGTTCTTTAATCGGCCTTAGACTTGAAAGGGCTTTAAGAGCCGTTTTTTATCCTATCTTGGTAGGCATCATTTTTCTTTGCTATAGCCTTGATCAACAGTCGAAAGATTTATTTCAGTATGGTTTTTTTGCCAACGCACTGCTGGTTGCATTATTATTAATTTCATCACTTGTCATCCTTAATAAAAAGGGGGGCACAACGATTTTAGATAATGGCTTGTTGAAAAAAATAGGAGTAATCTCATACAGTCTATATTTATGGCACTGGCCGATTATATGCTTATCAAATCCATTAAATGACCTAGAACTTATAAAAAATGAATACTCTCTTTATATGCATTTTGCAGGCGTAATTTTATTTACCTTAATTGTGTCAATTACATCTTATTATGTAATTGAAAAACCCTTTAGAGGTGTTAAGAAATGGTCTACCTTAACCGTTACAGCAAGTTTTGTGATTTTAATTGTTACGATACAGCTATTTCCTGCGCAAAGTAATAGTGCACCGATTAACACTGAGACGGATTCAAATATACAAAATATCAGCACAGATAAAAGTGAGGATTTAACTAAAAAAAGTCCGATACTGGCCAAAGAAATTAAGGAGCCTACAAATAAAGAAAAACCCAAAAAAGCAATCGGTGGTTTCTTTTTTAAACGTAGCGATATTTCATACGCCTACCAAGAAAATGGTTATGTTAATCGGGTGTATGTGGATAAATCTAAGAGTGTTAAAAGGACTATTTATGCTATTGGAGATTCAGTAATGCTAGGAGCGTCAGGTGCCTTACTACGGTCTTTTCCGTGCTTAAATATCGATGCAAAAGTGGGAAGAAATCTGCTGGAAGTAATGGCTGTTATAGATCAAGCGGCTAACGCTAATATCAGTCCCGAGGTATATGTTATTCATATTGGTAATAATGAGCATCTATCTCAGGATAAGTTAAAACGATTAAATGTAATACTTAATCAAGATATTAAAATTATATTTTTAAATCTTAAACTGCCAAGAAATTATGAATCAGCCAATAATAATGAACTTACAAGATTTGTAGAAACGCATCCAAATCAAGCATTTTTAATTGACTGGCGGGCTTATAGCCTCGAAACTCCAAAGATATTTGGACAAGACGGTATGCATTTAAGTGGAATGGGTACTGCGGAATACACGTCTCTGATAAAAAAAGAATTAGCTAATCTAGCGGTTGAGTGTGCTGATGAGTCTTGATAATTAAAGTCACTGATATGGTTGCTGATCAAGAGCGTGAGAATGACGCCATGGAGTGGGTAATAAATAGAATTTTTAACGTGTTAAAGTGCTTTCTAAAAATAAAGCATACAGTGCTACTTTTGCCCGACTAGCGCCCACATAAAGCCATTCAGGGTGCGAGACAGCTTGATTATCTAAGCCCACTAAAATCACTACATCAGCTTCTAGGCCTTTAAATCCTTGAATGGCGCCGACTCTTACACAATTAGCTATAGGGTTTTGCATTTCAGTTGAGATAGATACATCCGTTAAACCAGAGGACCACGTAGATTTTTGG
>CAIVAH010000139.1 GCA_903903765.1 uncultured Methylococcaceae bacterium | reverse complement strand
GATCGACTACGCCAGTCTCCCGCAATTATCTTTAATTTATTTGCCACTTGATGCTGATACCTTTCCAACGGTGACAGTTTGTAATAAATTTAAATTTACTCGGCGTCTAAAAGCTTCTGCAATAGAAGACTTCGTTACCTTTTCAACATTTTTCTGGAAGGTATCTAAATAATCTAAAGGCATCTCATAAAAACCAATCATAGCTACATAAGTCGCTAACTTCTTATTAGTATCTGAACGTAATGCAAAACCACCGGTGATATTTTTCTTTGCTGCATTTAACTCTTCATCGCTAGGACCTTTATTGATGAATTCTGCTAAGGTTTGATTCACTACTTCTAAGGCTTGAGGTGTTTGATCATTACGAGTTTGCAAACTTATTAAAAATGGCCCCGGTTTAGCTAAAGGCACAAAATTACTTGAAGCGGTATAAGCTAAGCCTCTTTTTTCTCGCACTTCATCGAATAATTTAGAAACCAACCCACTACCCCCTAAAATATGATTACCTAGGTATAAGTTAAAATAATCTGGATCTTTACGGAAACTACCGGGTAAACCAACTAAAACATGTGTTTGCGAAGAAGGAAAATCAATTTGTTGTTTCTCTAAATGCGTCGGCATAACAACTTCTGGCAACGGCTCAGGTTTTTTACCTTGAGGTAATCCCGATAATAATTTCTCTGCCGTTTGTTCCGCTTGCGCTTTAGATAAATCACCGACTATAACGACAATCGCATTAGCCGCAACATAGTATTTTTTATAAAACTCGCGCACATCTGCAACTTTTATATCAGAGACTGTTTTAATGGTACCAGAACCCGGATGCCCATAAGGATGGTTACCATAGAGTGCATTATAAAAAGCAATACTAGCTTGCGCAGCGGGAGATTCTTCTTGTTGCTTTAAACCTGCTAAGGTACGGGTTTTTTCTCTTTTAAAATCGGTTTCTTTAAATAAAGGCTGAGATAAAATAACTTGTACCGTATCCACCGCTTTATTAAACAAATTTGGTTCTGTTAAGGTTCTTAGCGATAAACTCGCCATCTCCATTGAACTTGATACTCCAAACTGAGCGCCAATATTTTCAAAACGTTGTGCAATCTCATCAGCATTCCAGCCGCCCGCACCTGTATCTAACATACCCGCTGTTAATTCTGCTAAGCCAAATTGTTGACCATCATTTGCACTACCGGCATTAAACACGACTTGCACATCAGCCATAGGCAAACCATCTGCATGTACAAAATACACTCGACTACCTTGAGTTGTTTGCCAATGCTCAATTTTACTGGTGACATGCACTGGACTCGGTTTAATTTCTGGTACAACCGGTGCCACCGTGACAGGCAAATTATCGGGCTTTATTTCCTGTGCTGTATCACAGGCGCTAAGTAAAACAGTAGTGGCTAACAAACAACTACTAGCCCAAAATTTTGGATAATTAAAACGGATACGCATTAGTGAGCTCCCTTCTTGTCTGAACTAGTCTTTATGGTTTGCGGTTCTAAATAAGCAATATT